>JAISMJ010000037.1 GCA_031276815.1 Treponema sp. | reverse complement strand
ACACGTCGATGGCGCGGGTAGCTGGGATAAGCGCGGATAATCGAGAGAGGATACAAGCGTTAATGAGCGAAGTATCGAAGTTTACGATAGAATGAGGGCTTATGCGGAGGTTGCGCCGCTCCTTCCCACATCTCACTTCGGCGCCTTTGGGCGCCTCCGCCTATACATCGTAAATAGCAGTGCGTTATGTGTAACAGAGGCATAGTCCGTATACCTTTTTTGCTCCCGCCTGTTTTAACGCATCGGCGCATGCGTTCATGGTTGCGCCGGTCGTATACACATCGTCAAACAGTATACTTTCCCGGGGCGGCATCCGAAAGCACCGTATACGACGTATGAGATTAACCATCCGTTCCTCGTATCCCAGCGTTTTCTGGGATTGCGAGGGAAGTCGTGTAAGGCAGCGGTACACGGGTATCGCTTCTCTCTTCTTCTCAAGAAGACGGGCAAGGTATTCTATCTGATCCCATCCTTCGTTTTTTATCTTTCCTTTGCGGGGAGGAACGGGTACCAGTACCGGTTCCGTGAAATCTTCAAGAAAGAACCGCACACCTTCCAGCAGTTTTTCCGCAAACAAATTGCCGACAGCCCTGTTTTCTCCGAATTTATACGCCGATAAGAGCGTCCGGTAGCCGCCGGCATACGGGAAAAGGGGAAACACCCGATCAAAAAACCGGTGGCGCTTCGCGTCCGCATGAGCGCCGCCGGACGTTTCCCTGCACTGCATACAACGCCCAATCTCTGATATAAGCGGTCTCCCGCATATCACACAACGGTTTTCCGGTTCAACCGCAACTGTTTTTCTACAGTCCGCACATACTCCATACCATGCATCTTCTCCGGTGAAAAGTGCCTTTTTGCAGAGCGCACAGCCCGCCGGAAAAAGATACTCCCGCACACGCGCCGCAACTATGTTTGTATAGTTCATATATATTATAGTATGGGATTGGGAGCGGGATTGCTTCTTTTAAAGCTTCTCAATTCTGCATAATTCTAATTCTTTCAGGCGTTTTTCATCCATTTTTATATGGAGATTTTTCTCATGAGTTGGAATAACACGTCCCTTTGGACCGTCTTTCGCACGGCGCAGGAATTTTACTGGCGTGTAAAACAGATCGGCTTCCCCATTGTTGCGGCTTTTTGAATAGAATACGGCGAGGTTGCCTGCATCAAGGAGTATGGTAAGCGGATATGATTTACCCGCTCTCTGTTTGATGAACACATATGAGCCGGCATAATCGCGCACATGCAGCCAGAGATCGTTTCCTTTCACGTGGCGGCGCAGCAGTTCATCATTTTCAGATGCGTCCCGCCCCACCATAATAAGCCACTCATTACGCCTGAAAGAGAGTCCCGGACGTTTCATATCGGCTTTCTTGGTTTGCGCCGAAATACGGACGCTGCCGCCCGCATGTTCCGCGCCTGATTTGATCTTTTTCTGTAGCACAAGAGGATTGGTCTCGGTGAGAAGCGCGGCAAGGGTGGTTTCAAGACGCTCAAGCTCCTTTTTTCCGGTGGCAATCTCTTCCTGCACATCGGAAAGACCAGTTTTCGCCTTGCGGTACTTCTCATAGCAGGCTTCCGCCTGTTGAATCGGGCTTTGTTTCGGATCAAGCTCTATCATAACGGTCTCGCCGGTGTAGAAATTAACCGCGTCAAGATGGCTGTCCCCGGCTTTAATGGACGCCGCGTTTGCGAGGATAATATCAGCGTACTCCCTGAACCGTCCGGCTGCGGCAAAATCCGCTTCTTTCTCCGATAGCTTTTCAAGAGAAGCAAGCAGCCGGTTGATACGGGTTTCAAACAGCCGCCGCGCCTGTTCATGGAGCGATTCCAGAGAAAGCGCACCGCCCTGTTCCGCGTAGAATGTATCTATCTTTTCGTTAAAAGAGCCGGAACCTCCCAGTTCGCGGATCGCGTATTCTTTTGCAGCGCCTTTCTGTTCCGCGTCAAACGCGGCTTCAGGGCAATAGCGTCCGCCCGTTACCTCATCCCGCTTGGGCAGCCGCCTCATCGCGTCAAGTACAGTACCCGCCTCATCAACAGCCACCACATTCGCTGCGTTCGACCAGAGCCTGACGTACAGTTTTACCCGCCGTGAAGCGCTGCAATGGATGGAAAGGCGCACGATACGGTTATCGCCCAGTTGAACAGCCTCCTCTATCCAGCCGTTCACAATACGCGCAGTAAGAAATTGAGCGAAACGCAAAGGGCTGTCGCTTTTTGGAACCGGCTTAAACGTCTCGTGTATTCTACACGCACCCGGCGTCAACGCGATGAGTATGTTTTTTGTTCCTGATCTTCCATGTACCTTGAGGCACAGCACATCAAAGGCGGCTTGTACAACCTTCTGAATCTGGGAACCGGCTAAATCCAATTCCGAGAGAATACGATCAATTTCTTTCCAATTTAAGGACATGAATCCTCCGGTATAGCTGATGACTAACGCCGATCCCAAATGAACGGGGAAACGGTTTTCTAATTATCCTTCCCCATTTTCTTCTTGAGCGCCGCAAGCGCGGCATCTGCGGACGCACTTTTTTCCATTGCTTTCAAATTCCGGTTAACCGCGGCTTTCTCTTCATCGCCGGGAAGATAGCCGGCAGCCATGAGAAGTTCCTGCTCAAGAAGGTCGGGGTCTACACTCCGCACCCGCGCTTCAAGGGCGGGAAGCTGTTTCTTCATCTTTTCGATCTGACTTTTGAGTGTTTCGATCTCCGCTTCTAAAGCGGCTTTCCGTTCCCGTATATCCGCAACTTCTTTTTCAGCGTGTAGAACAAGCTCTTCCGCTCCTTTGGAACGGGCGAGGTTTACACGGGCTTCCCACAGGGAAAGATTTGCAGCTAATTTTTCGCCTTCTTTTTCTTGTAGTTTCAGAGTCGTTACATAGCGGGCGATGTACTCCCGTGCAGAAGCCGGAGTCATACCTGAAAGGTCGTCTTCGGCGTAAATGCGCCGGCTTCCTTCAACGGAAGCCGAATTTTCACTACTTATGTTTTCTGTATCTTGCGGCATATTATTTCCTTTTATTATAATGTATGTATAAAATCATTTTTTTTCAAGCATTATTTGTTATATGCGATTTTTTGTATTCCGCATGGTGTTAGATATGTACGGAAGTAGGTTACGCCCATAACCGCATATAAGAGAATAGCGGCTGCTATCTTGCATAAATTTTATTTCTGGTGTAAGATTATCAAAATTTAAGTTATTTCCTAATGATGAGGTTACACAATGGGTGTTTTAGGTATTGTTTTATTGGTATTCTTTATAATAGTGGCGATTTTGCTGGTTTTACTTGTCCTTATTCAGGACGAAGAAGGTGACAGTTTAGGCGGTATTTTTACGGGCGGAAGTTCATCCGCATTCGGCTCACGATCGGGTACTATACTCACCAAGGCGACTTCCGTTTTAGGAGCATTATTCCTGATTCTGAGTTTAGGACTTGCCATTGTGAGCAAGTCTGACAGCGGATCGGGCGTTGAAGCCGCAGGAAGGCAGTTATCTACTGAATCGTCTGGAAGTAATTGGGTGGACGAAGCATTAAGCGATACGGACAATGGGCAGTCTGATACTACAGACACAGCAGAATAAACTAATACGGAACTAATGAAACATGTTTTTTAGCAAAACGGCATTGCAAGCGACGTTTGCAATGCCTGTGGTGGAAATATTACTGGTTCTACATAGTAGTTTTTCAAAATACATGGAGGAACTATGTTGTTAAGTGAGGTATTCACGAAAGACCTCATCAAAGTCAATTTAGAAGCTGAAGATAAGGATGAGGTCTTTGAAGAGATGGTTGATCTATTTTGTACCGCTAAACAGTCGGGCGCACGTGAAGAAATATTAAAAAGTTTGCGAGAAAGGGAGAAACTCATGTCAACCGGTATCAAAACTGGCGTGGCAATTCCGCATGGAAAAATGCAGTTTCTTAATGATATACATGGAGTATGCGGTATTTCAAAAAAAGGCGTCGAATACGATGCATTAGACGGACATCCGGTTCATCTTATCTTTATGATTCTGGTACCAGCCGAAACAGACAAGCACCTCAAGATACTTAAAAATCTTGCCGAATTGCTTCTGAATCCAGAATTCTATATGGATATGTATTCACAGAAGGATGTTGAGGGCGTTTACACTACCCTTAAAAAATATGAGGATCACCTTATATAAGGTTCACCGTTAGGAGTACATGTGGAAGACTCTGATGTTTTGCGGCGCTTGTTGAAAATAGAGGCAGAAGCGGCAGGGCTTGTAAAAGATGCGGCTGTGGAAGCCGATAAACGCATTGCTGAAGTGGAAAAGCAGAACCGGCAGCGTTATGATGATGCTTACATTGCGGAAGCAGCCGCGCTTGAGGAAGAGTACAAAGCCGCTATTGCCTCAGTGAAAATTGAGTATCAAAAACAGCTTGATGATTTTACACGGAGCCTCAACGCCATGAAGACGGACAGGGAAAATTTTTCACGATTACTTGAAAACTTGTTGTTTGAACGGCATGATGAGGAAGAAAAAAAAGAAAAGACCAAAAAGACAGCTCAAACAAAAATAGCGGATGGTCGTGAAGAAAGTGAAATGAATGAAACTCTTAATGCAAATAGGCGGGAAATATAACGTATGTCAGGGGAGCGAGCGTATATCTATGCAAAAGCATGTGGAATCATTGGGAAATCCTTTATAGGTAAGCGCATCAACTCTCTTTGGAATGTGAATCGTCTTACCGAATTGGACAGACTTGTGTTCCCGGAAAGGAGCGGAGAACTGCCCGAACGAGAGCTTCTTCCTGACCTTGAAAAACGCATCACAGCCCGCTCCATTGCACAGATTGGTACGATCATCAGGTGTTTCAGGAATCCGCCGGAATTGCTTACCCTCATGCTTCAGTCTTACGAGTACGAAAATCTCAAGAATACGCTTGCCTCTCTTGCCAATAACGAGGCAAAGCCACCGCGTATCACTGATATAGGAACATTCCGTACCATCAACTTTGAAGCCTACCCTGATATTGAAGGTATGCTTAAAAACACGAAATTCGAATTTTTACTGAATGAGTTGAAAAAATCCCCGGAAATGATTCGGGATACGATTGCGCTTCAAACGAAACTCGACATTCATTACTATACGCGGCTCTACACGGCGCTTGAGCGTTTGCCCCGCGTGGATCGCGTGGGTATTGAAAAAATTATTGATGACGAGATACGGCTTAGAAACGTGTCGTGGACATTGCGGATAAGAACCTATTACAACATGAGTGTTGAAAGGATCAAGACTATGCTCATAACGATAGACGGAAAAAAGGACTTTACCGGAGACGCGCTTGCTTCCTGCGCTTTTTCGTTGGATACTCGGAGTGATTGGAGTCGTTGGAAATGGGCGAAATTCGTGAACAATGAAAAACCAACGCCGAATTCTTCATATTGGTCGCTCGATCCCCGCTATTTTCAAAATAAGGTTTCCCTGTATCTGTATAAATGTACCTATGAACGTTTTCATAGCAAGCCTTTCTCGCTTGTTCCGGCGTTCTGTTTCATACGCCTAAAACAATCTGAGGAAGACCTTCTTACCAGTGTCGCCGAAGGCTTCGGCTTCGGCTTGCCCTGCCGGGAAACGTTGGGGCTTTTGGGGGTGGCGTCATGATTATGCCGCGAAAGATGAAGCGCGTAGAACTTACCGTGCTTGAAAAAGACGTTGATTCGGTGGTAGAATATTTGGGTAGGCGAAGTCTTATGCAGTTCGCTGAACAGCAAGAGGAACAATCGCTCATAAACGATGAGAAATTTGAAAGTCTGGAGAAATTTGAAGCATTTCAGCAATTAGAAGAAAATGAAAAGAAGAGAGATTCTTATATAGAAGAAAACATGGAAAAAATTAAAGAATCGGCTGCATATCTTGGGCTGGAGCTGCCGGCAGAACCATACGAGACAAGCCATCTCCCAACTGCGGAAGATGACAAGTTGACTGAAACAATCTGTTCCCGCGTGATTGGCTTACGTGACCATGAAGCTGAAGAAAAAAATGAGAAACAGAAACTGGAAGACGCCCTGTCCGAATCAAAGGCGTTTGCAGCGCTCAATGCGCCATTCTCGGAATTGGATCAGCTTTCTTATCTTACCTTACGCGTGGGTCGACTTGACGCGAGGGGGCAATCTCAAATCAGAAATAGCCTTGCGGACAGAGCCGCGATCATTTCGCTGGATGACGACAGAATACTTGCGGCGTCTTCCCGTATCGGGCGTTTTGCATTAGATTCGGAGCTTAAAAAACAGTCGTTCACGCCCATCACTATTCCAAAAGATTATATCGGCATACCGACGGATCTGCTTGTTAGTCTTGAAGAACGGAAAAAAGTTACAGAAAACAATATTGAAGCCATAAGCAAAGAAAAAACTAAACTGATAAGTGAATATGGAAATTCCATTCTCTCACTGTCTGCATCTTATACTATGGCGCACATCACGGAACAGATGAAGCACAAACTCGTCGCCACAAAAAGCACCTATCTTTTAACAGGATGGGCACCTGCGGACAGTCTGAAATTTTTTGCCTCGGAGCTTGTTAAGATTACATCGGGTAGGATAGGTATACGTACCCTGAACCCTGATGAAGTGTCTTCGGTTCGGAATGGAAACGAAAAAGTCCCCACTGCCTTGAGCCACGGTGCCTTTGTGCGTAGTTTTGAACCATTGGTGTTCTCTTACGGCGCACCACTTTACGGCTCAATAGACCCTACCCCGTTTGTCGCCGTGTTTTTTACCCTGCTGTTTGGGATTATGTTCGGCGATGTGGGGCAGGGGTTTGTACTGCTGCTTATGGGGCTTCTTCTCGTACAAAAAAAACATAAGGTTCTGCAAAGTTATAAAAACTTCGGCGGACCTCTTATCGCTGTGGGCATCTCTTCTATGATCATGGGATTTTTGTATGGCGGCATATTCTCAAACGAAACGCTTCTGGAAGCGCCGACTCTTGCCGTTACCGGTTTTCTTGCCGATACGCCCATCGGTGCCTTCTTCGGCTGGCGCGCTGTTCCAAAAATCCTGCACCTTATGCCTGAAAAAGGGAGTATCGACAAACTCTTTTACTTTTTCGGCTTCACGTTGGCACTGGGCGTCATCCTTAACTCCACAGGTCTCATTTTTAATATCATAAACCAGTGGAGTCAAAAACATTATGAAAAAGCTCTTTTCTCAAAAACGGGCATTGCGGGCGTCTTATTTTTCTGGTATGTCATCGGTATAGCGATGCGGATCATCCTGCATGGCGAGCTGTATTGGTTTGACGTACCGGGTCTCGGAATTCCGCTGTTGTGTATCTTTTTTGGCGAGGCGCTATGGCGGCTCTTTTCCGGTGAACATCCTATTCTCAAAGAAGGGTTTATGGTCTTTATCATAGAAGGGATCGTAGAACTTCTTGAGACGTTTTCCAGCTATATCTCAAACAGTGTGAGTTTCCTCCGTGTGGGCGCTTTTGCGTTGTCCCATGCGGTACTGTCGTTCATTACGTTTACCATGGCGGATCTTGTGGCGCACGGTTCGTCATTCGGACCGATGTTTTCACTGATCATTTTTATCTTTGGAAACGGAATCATCATTGTACTTGAAGGCATGATCGTGGCAATTCAGGTTACACGTCTTCAATATTACGAATTTTTCAGTAAATTCTTTACCGAAACCGGCGTACGATTCGCGCCGTTCAGATTTCGTAAGGAATAGCATCTAACATCCTAAAGGAGGAATTGTATGAAACGTAAAGCGATTTTTATTGCATTTGTTCTTTTTACTTGTGCCGGGCAATTTTTGTTTGCCCAGGAAGAAGCGGCGGCGGAGCAAGGCTCCGGTTCGGCGATTAAGTACATTGCAGCGGCTATCGCAGTGGGTATTGCCTGTATTGGCGGAGGGCTTGCGGTTGGTCAAATTGGCGCTGCGGCAATGGGAGCGATGAGTGAAAACGCCGAGCTTTCGGGCAAAGCCATGCCATTTGTTGGTCTTGCAGAGGGCATCTGTTTGTGGGGCTTTCTCGTGGGATTGCTCATACTCATCCTGTAGCTTGTGGACTATTTTTTCATCGGTGACCCGGAACTAGTTACGGGCTTCAAGTTTGTAGGTATTGACGGTATTGCCGCCAATAACGAAGCGGAAGCCCGCCATATATTCCGGCGTATCACCGAAGGCTTTGACGAAGTAACAAATGCGGCGGTTCCGACTGAGGGCTGCCGCATTCTCATCGTAACGCAGGAAGTTGCCGACTGGCTTGGTGAAAGGCTCATTGACTGGCAGATCGGCGCTCAATATCCCCTCATCGTCGAGTTACCCGGCATGATGGGAAAAATTGCGGGCAGAAAAACCCTTGTAGATTCGATTCGAGAAGCCATTGGAATCCATGTGTGAGGAAGAATTATGACCGTTAAAAATGAACCCGGAAATACATCATGGCTGATACGGCAATTACGGAACTTATTTGAACATAGGGCTTTGTGGCTCTATCTTTTATGTGATGAGGCGAAGAAAAAAGGCTTTGACCCTGAAACGTTTGCGCCGAATGCCATTCGCCGGTGCGGACTTTTTCACGGTGGCGCTATAGCCGAAACTGCGGTAAACGCCGAAAAGGGAAAACCGAGCCTGAAAAGCCTGCGGAAAAAACTTTTTGGTCTGCCCGGCAAGCTCATTTTTGAAATGAAAATCCGTCGTATAACTGACGACAATTTCGATGTTGATTTTCACTATTGCCCGCTGGTTAATGCATGGCAAAAACAGGGCTGTTCCATAGAAGAAATGACACAGCTCTGCGATTTCGCCATGTGGGGCGACCGGGGCATAGCGGAAAGTTTCGGCTGCATCCTCGATCTGCAAAAGACCATCGCAAATGGCGATGGCGTCTGCGAGATACGCTTTAAGCGGAACGAGTGATCCGGCATCATTCGCTGGCAAAAAGCAGTCCTCATATCGTGTTTCCTGTGAGATTTTATGCGCTTTGTTTTTGGTGATGTTCCATCCCTGCGGTGTACGGCGCTATCTTTGTATGATAATGGGTAAAGCCATTCATTCGGTAAATGTGACGCAGAAATTGTTGAAAACAAGTATCGTAGCCGGCGTTGATGATCAGTAAAAAATCAGTCTTCATCCTGCCTTCCTTTGAAAAGGCGTCTTTTTAGTGAATGTAAGCGATTGGAGAATAAGGATAGTTGTTTGGCAACTGAATTGATGAGTTAGCTACCCAGATGTAAAGCCGTGGGCTTATTCATAAGAGGATAAGTGCGGATAATCAGGAGAGGATACAAGCTTTTGATGAGCGAAGCATCGAAGTTTACGATAGAATGAGGGCTTATGCGAGGTTTGTACCGCTCATGCCTTCCTACTAGAAAAAAAACCTCCGGTATGCCATACTATAACACACGCACTGAAAAGGCTCTTTTCAGTGCGTGGAGTGATTGGAGGATAGTGTGTATAAATCTGTTGATTCAAAAGTACGTTTTCCCGAACTAGAAGAAGAGATACTCGCGTTCTGGGAAAAGAACCGCGTTTTTGAAAAATCGGTATGCCAGCGGGAAGGCAATGAGGAATTCGTGTTCTATGACGGACCTCCTTTCGCCACGGGGCTGCCGCATTTTGGGCATTTTGTGCCTTCAACGATTAAAGATATTATTCCCCGCTACAAGGCGATGAAGGGATTTAAGGTTGAACGCCGGTTCGGGTGGGACTGCCACGGATTGCCGGTTGAAAACCTTATTGAGAAAGAACTCGGTCTTAATTCCAAAACCGACATTGAAACGTACGGCATAGCCGCATTTAACGAAAAATGCCGCGAGGCGGTGTTGCGCTATACGCGGGAATGGCGGCAGATCATTATGCGGCTTGGGCGCTGGGTTGATTTTGATCACGATTATAAAACCATGGAAAGCGGTTACATGGAGACCATCTGGTGGGTGATGAAATCCCTGTGGGAAAAAGGACTGCTCTATGAAGGGCATTATATTCTGCCCTATTGCCCGCGCTGTTCCACCGTGCTTTCAAACCATGAACTCAACCTCGGTTACAAGGACGTACACGATCCGGCTATCACGGTCAGGTTTAAGGCGGATGAAAAAAGCGGGGAATGGGGTATAGGAGACGTGTACTTCCTTTCGTGGACTACGACGCCGTGGACATTGCCGTCAAATCTGGCGCTTACCCTTGGTCCCGATATTGACTACGCGCTTGTCGAAGACCATGCGGAGACTTCCGTTTCCCGCAAAACGTACTATATCCTCGCCGAAGCCCGCCTCTCCGCGTATTATAAGAACGCTTCGGATTATACTATTATATGGAAAAAAAAGGGAAGCGAATTACTCGGTATACGGTATGAGCCGCTGTTTCCGTACTTCAAAGAAGCTGAAGCGCGGAACGCCTTCCGCACGTATCCGGGGGACTTTGTATCGACCGAAGACGGTACCGGCATCGTGCATACCGCGCCAGGTTTCGGCGAGGACGACCAGCGTGTGCTGAAAGACTCCGGCATCCCCGTCATCTGTCCGGTTGACGCCGAATGCCGGTTCACCGCAGAAGTGCCGGATTACCAAGGGCTTTTCGTCAAAGACACGGATAAACCTATCATGGAGCGGCTGAAACAGGAAGGCAAACTCGTGAAGCGCGAGCAGATACTGCACTCATACCCGCATTGCTGGCGGTGCGGACATCCGCTCATCTACCGCGCGGTGGGATCGTGGTTCGTGGACGTCCAAAAAGTCAAGCGGGATATGCTTGACGCGAATAATACGATATACTGGGTGCCTGATCATATAAAGACGGGGCGTTTCGGCAAATGGCTTGAAGGAGCGCGGGAGTGGGCAATCAGCCGTAACCGCTACTGGGGCAATCCATTGCCTATCTGGAAATGTCCGGACTGCGGCAAGATCATCTGCGTGGGGAGCCGCGCTGAGCTGAAAGAGCTTTCCGGTAAAGAACCTGCCGACCTGCACAAGCATGTTGTCGATGAGATTACAATTCCTTGCTCAAAAGTAAAAACAGGCGGAGTATCCGATACCTGCGCCGGCATTATGCGCCGGATACCCGAAGTGCTGGACTGCTGGTTCGAGTCCGGCGCGATGCCCTACGGGCAGAACCACTATCCGTTTGAAAATAAAGCGTTTTTTGACGCGCATTTTCCCGCGGATTTTATCAACGAAGGACTCGATCAGACGCGAGGCTGGTTCTATACCCTCACTATACTTGCCGCCGCTCTGTTCAAAAAACCCGCGTTCAAAAATTGCATAGTATCGGGACTGGTACTTGCCGGAGACGGTAAGAAAATGTCCAAGATGTTGCGCAATTACACTGACCCGATGGAAGTGATCAACAAATTCGGGGCGGACGCGCTCCGAATTTTTCTCATGCACTCGGCGGTTGTAAAAGCCGACGACCTCCGCTACAGTGATGAAGGACTGCTTGAGGTGCTGAAGAGCATCATCATTCCCCTGTGGAATGCCTATAGTTTCTTCGTAACCTATGCCAATATTGATAAGGTACAGCCCGCCGGGGCGGCGGATGATCCGTCTAATCCGCTTGATAAGTGGATACTGTCGGTTGCGGAAACCTTGGTTGAAAAAGTAGAGACCGCATGTGAAGCCTATGACCTTTCCCGCGCCGTTGATCCGATTGTGGAATTTATTGATCTGCTGAACAACTGGTACATCAGACGCTCGCGGCGCAGATTCTGGAAAAGCGAGAATGACGCGGATAAACTGGAGGCGTACGGCGCGCTGTACGATGTATTAAAAACTCTTGTCACGGTATCCGCTCCGTTTATGCCCTTTACGACAGACGCAATCTGGCTGAATCTGCGTACGGACAGCGATCCGGAGTCCGTACATCTCGCGGATTTCCCAACAGTACGCCGGAACAGGCGGGACGCGGCGCTTGAATACAAGATGGCGGCGGTGCAGCGCGCGGTCTCTATGGGCAGGGCGCTCCGCGCGGCGCACAATATCAAGGTGCGGCAGCCACTCAGAAGCGTTGAGCTTGTTACTCGTGACGCGGAGGAGAAAAAGGCGCTCCTTGAAATGGAGGAAATTATCCGCGAGGAACTCAACGTGAAACAGGTTATCTTCCGTGATAATGAGGAAGACCTTGTTACCTATGAGGTCAAAGCGAATTTCCGTATACTCGGCAAAGAACTCGGCAAGGATATGAAAGCCGCGGCCAAACGCATTGCCGCCTTGAGGCAGAACGAGGTACAGGGGCTGCTTGACGGCGCGGTATTGAACATAGATATTGGCGGCAGGCAGATCGACATTACCGCTGAAAAACTTGATATCCGGCGTATTGAGAAGGCGAATCTTAAAGTGATGAATGAAGGCGTCTTAACCGTGGGGATTGACGCCGAAATATCGGAAGAGCTTTCCCAAGAGGGCGATGCGCGCGACCTTGTGCGCGGCGTTCAGAACGAGCGTAAGGAAATGGGGCTTGAAGTTACGGACCGGATTCGCTTAAAAGTCTTTGGCTCCGGCAGGCTGCAACAGACGTGGCTTCATTTTGCGGACTTCGTGCGGAGCGAAACGCTGGCGTCCGCCGCCGAATGGACGCGCCTCGACGGTATGAAAAAAATTGACGCGGGTGATGAAACGTGGCTGGTGTTCATAGAAAAAGCATGAGAAAAAGTTTTTTTATCTTTTTTATATTTTTTATTAGTCTAGTGTTTTCCGCATGCGCCACCTCTTCAGGAAGCGTGAAAGAAAAAGCGGTTCAGGATCCCCTGCGTTCTCTGGACGCGCTTGGAGAATTCGGCGCGCTTGATCCTGACGCGAGCGTGTACATAGCTATTGCCGCGCGGGAAGCCCGTCCGCTGCTGGATATGCTTAGCAGAGGCGGTATAACCGGCGGGCAAACCGGTCGTTTACTGGAGCAAACCAATCATATCGCCGCCGCATTCTATCCGAAAGACACGGAACGGCGGTATCTTGCCGTTTCCCAGGGGGATTATCCCAATGTTCTTGCGGCGCTTTCCCTCACCGCGAATACCGACTGGAAAAAGGTGCGCGCATGGAACGGCGCTCCTTATTGGCGATCCGATGCGGGCGCGTGTTCCCTTGCCCTCAATGACTCGTGGGCGTTGATTTCCGATGCGGAGCCGTTTGCTCATACGCCGCAGACAGTGATCCCTCCCGAAGGGTTTGATATGTTCCGGCAGGGAGCGCTGGTAGCCGGCTGGATAACGGACGGCGGGACATCCTTGAATAATCTCCTGTACGTGCTTGAAATTCCCATTGAATTGCGCCCACAAACCGCTTTCTTTGCGGTCAATAAAATCAATACGCGGTACGAAATACGCGCGCGGCTCGAAATTCAGTCTGAAGAACAGGCGAAAGGCATTGCGACGCTTTTTTCCCTGGCGCGGCTCTTTATCGGACAGAATTCCGCTCTGGAAAACGGCGCGCCGGCTTTAGCGGAACCGCTTCTTGCAAATCCCCTTGAACAGAATGGAACTGTGGTGACCATACGATCAGGAGCAATGACCGGAGAAGAGGTTGCTTTGCTATTCGATACGTTTTCCCATTGTTTATGATTTTTTGGAAAATTTGGAAACTTATGATGAAAAAGCCTTTTTATTTTTATGCGGCGGCATTATGTCTTGCCCCGCTCTTCTTTTCCTGTAGTTCCGCGTCAAAACATACGATTCAGAATCCTTTCATTACGCTGGAAAGTCTTGGCGAATTTGAGCCGCTTGCTGAAGGCGGCGCTGTGTACCTCTCCATTGACGCGCAAAGAAGCCGCCCGATTCTTGATATGCTTTCCTTCAATGGAGGCAGCGCCGCGGATGCGGCTGTGATACTGAACAAAACCACCGCGATAACGGCCGCTTTTTATCCCCAAGACAGACAAGACGGACTTGCTTTTTTGCTTTTCGCTCGCGGTTCATATCCCAAAGGGCTCGCCGATTTTTCCTTGGGTCTTGCTAAAGACTGGAAAAAGACAAAATCCCTCGTTGCGCCCGTTCCCTATTGGTATTCAAAAACGAATAAGACGGCTCTGTCCTTCAACAAAAAATACGCGCTGGTTTCTAACAGCGATCCGTTTGCGCCGACCAACGCGCTGACCGCGCCGGGTACGGTACCGCCAGACGGTTTCGCCGGATTCAAACAAGACGCCGTTATTGCGGGCTGGCTTAATGACGCCGGTTCCATACTCAACGCCGCGTTGGAAAAGCAAGGATTGCCATTCACATTAGACATAACGGAGCTTTTTTTCAGGGTTTCACCGGTTTCCGCGCCATCGGCTTCCGAGCCGTTCTACGAGACGGAGATACGCATGGGAGCGGCTTCCGAGGAGGCGGCTATGGGTTTGGCGGGTCTCTTTTCCATAGCGCGTATGTTTGCCGCGCAGATTGATGAAACAGGCGGTCTTAATGACAAGACGTTTTTTCTCATACACACACTGTTTTCCGGAACGCCGAAACAGGACGGCGCTTTTCTTACCCTGAACCTTGGTCGCTGTAATGCCGAACAAACGGCTTTACTTTTCAATCTTTTTTCAGTAAATTGAATTGAAAGGAGAAAAGAGGAATATATGCCGACGTATGAATATGAATGTAAAGACTGCGGACACAGTTTTGAAGCGTTTCAGAGCATGAGCGATGAGCCGCTCACAACGTGTCCCCGGTGCGGAAAAGAAATCCGGCGGATTATCACCGGCGGCGGCGGGGTGATCTTTAAGGGTTCCGGTTTTTATATGACCGATACGCAGAATAAGACCGCCGATACCATAAAAGAAACGGCTAAAAAAGAAGCGCCGCCGAATGGCGTGGTAGCGGACAGCAGCGGAAAACAAAAAAGCAAACCAGCGGTAGATGTGCCTACGAAAAAAGAATCCTTGTAAACAAGCTCCCTATTGAGAAAGTAAGATGAAAAAAAAAGAAGAAAAAGAAGAAAAACATATACGTTTTTTCTGTGATAAATGCAGTTTTGAAGTTCCGCAAGACGCTATAGCATGTCCGAACTGTAAGTGTTCTTTTTCATCGGTAAAGTGTCCCGCGTGTGGTTTTACCGGTCGGGCGGAGCTTTTTGGAAGCGGTTGTCCCGTATGCGGATATTCGATGGATAAAAATCAAAGTATCATTACGGCGACCTCTTCACCGGCGCAGGGATTTCAAGTCATGCACGATACACAAGAAAGATCGGCAAACGCGGACAATGCGAATATTATGGTAAGAAAAGCGCGCCGGTCTATGGAATATGGGGAACTACCGCTTTGGGTATATATCATTACCATCATTGCACTGCTTATTTCATTTATGGCGTTGTATTTGAATATCACGTGAATATCCATAGCGCTAAAAGGCGCATTAGTAGAAGTAGAGACTAGGAGGCCGAATGCTTGTAACTATGTTTAGAGGGAAGTATTATGCAGTGTGATTTACTTATTATAGGCGCGGGTCCCGCAGGACTTACCGCCGCGCAATACGGAAGCCGTTCCGGTCTTGCGGTAACGGTTATCGAACAGCTTGCGCCAGGCGGACAGGCGCTGCTTATTGACAAATTGGAAAATTATCCGGGAAACATCGGCGCGGAAGGGCAGGAGCCGAAAACAGGTTTTGAAGTCGCCGAGGATATGCATAGACAGGCGGAGCGTTTCGGCGCTCGCTTTATGAGCGGAACGGTGAAACGCATCAGGAAGAACGGCGCGGTGTTCGAGGTTGCAACGGAACGTGAGACGTTAACCGCTTCTGCGGCAATCATTGCAACCGGTACCGCACGGAAGCTCCTCAATGTACCGGGCGAAGCGGAATTGTACGGAAAAGGCGTTTCTTACTGCGCGACATGCGATGGTCCCTTCTTTAAGAACAAGCGAATCTTTGTGGTTGGCGGGGGAGATGCGGCGTGCGATGAAGCCCGCTACCTTTCGCGGCTTACTAACACCGTTATCCTTCTGCACAGGCGGGACAAGTTCCGGGCGCAAAAAGCGCTAGTAGAACAAACGCTGAGTAATCCCAATATAACGGTGCGTTTTAACACGCGGCTTACTGAAATAAAAGGCGCCGCCGGCGTATACCAGAAGGTTGCGGCTGTGGCGCTTGAGAACACCGTTACCGGTGAAAAAAGAGAAGAAGCCGCAGACGCCGTGTTCATCTTTGCCGGCTCTCTGCCGCAGATGCCGGCTGTAGAAGGGCTTACCCTTGATGAAGCCGGCTATATCGTAACGAATCAGCGGATGGAAACCTCCATTCAGGGGCTTTTTGCCGCGGGCGATGTACGCGCGACACCGTTTCGGCAAGTAGTAGTAGCGGCAGGCGAAGGCGCAATAGCGGCGCATTGCGCGGCTGAGTACACGCAAACATATTCCTAATCTTCGGCGCTGTTAGCAAGGCAATACACGCTGGAGGGCGTCACTCAAAACCGGAAATCCAGACTGAGCCTTCAAAAGCGTTCAAATGACTTCAAATATAGTGTATGTAAAAATGTGTCCCATCTATTGTTAATACCTAAACCACTACGCAGGAGCCGGACAGTATTAGACCAGAGGGCGTATCAGATCGAAACATCGCCCTTTCACCAATAACAAACCAGTCAAGACTTACACCACGTGTAGATAGTGCTCTAGCGCCACGCGCAAATTCAGAGATACTCCTTGTGAAATTCCCAATAATGATGCTAATTCTCTTTGATTGATGTCAAACGAACACCGGCGCGGATAGCCGCCGCCGCTTGCCCAATGTACCGTGAAGCCCGTATCCATCGCTCTTTTCACGAGGGAACCCTTTCCTCATCCAGAGCGACCTGAACCGTACATTGCGCTTCCGCCACCGATACATACTGCTTCACAGTATGTCCTGTGTGTCCGGAGTGTTCCTCATCGTTGATGACTAGCAAGCCTGCAAAGCCGTCATACGTCCATGCCGCGTATCCATAGTCAAGCGGCGTTGTTGAAGGCGTTTCAACACTACTGTTGAAGGTGTTTCAACGCTACTGTTGGAAGTGATTCAACAGTAGCGTTGAAGGTGCTTCAACAGCGCTGTTGGAAGTGTTTCAAAAACGCGGCGCAGGAGACGCTCCGTACGCCTTCTCATTAGTTCACAAAGAATACATTCATGTCAAATATTTCATGGTTTCGATTATCGCTCCTCCCGTAAAACCTGCTCAAAAATCCGAACCTCTCCGTCCCACTAACGATGTATTGCTGTTTCTAATGGCGTGTTCATGTTAGTTAGTCATAGTTCGGAGAATTGAGACAGGCGGGGAGTGATCATGTATACATAAGGGGACTATTGCCTTTTCTTTTTACAATATGAAAATTGAAAAATTTTTGTTTTATCTGAATTTTATGCTAGAATATATAACAGGTTAATAATATGCTTATTTCTAAAGAAAATGAAAGCGAATTGCTCGCGCAAATTTTAGCGTATCTTGCTGAAACACACTTCAAAGAAAGCGAAGATATAAAAAATGAGCTCTCGTGGCTTGAGACATTAGAAAAGGTCATGCTTCGCCATCCTGATGTAAAGATTAGCTGGGAAAACAACGAATCGCTCGATATGTTTAATAAGATTCTCTCTTCCAATACGCTTTGCATACCGCCGAAAGTAATGAATATCCATACTTATTTAGGCGCTAAACTGCATATCTTTTCAACTCTTTTTGAAATGCTACAAGATATTGCCGCATTTAGAGTCCCGCTTCGGACTAGTATGCTGACCATTACATCCCTTTTTACGATTGAAAAGGTTTATTCTTCCTGTTTACGGGACAATTTTATGTCCAGAAAGGTAAAAACCCGTTTGGCTGATGAGCTTATTGCGCTATGGAATACCAGACTGAACATAAAAGACGCCTGTTTTTTATGTCATTTGGAACAGTTATGGATAGCGCGGGATAAGACGCCCCCCACCTATGGTACCCTGGACGGTAACAGCGAAACGCTCCGTCTGTCAATAGAACTGCCGAAAGAATGGGACGACTTTCTAATAGAACAGGAAGGTAGTAAAGAAACGGGATATGCTTTGCAGGAATTTATATTTGGACTTTCTTATGAGGACCTTATCAGGGAACGTGAACGTTTATCCCGCATCAGGATACAATCTGTAAATGAAGTTGAGTTAAAAAAGGTTTTTGGAGCGAGAGCTTTCGCATTTACCAGCCTAAAGAACAATGGGCCGACCAGATTTTACGACTTTTTTCTTGAACGCGATGAAAAGTCGCTATTCCGTAGGCATATTTCTTCTGAAGGACCTAATAAGACTATAGAGGTACTCTATCTGGAATACCTTACCTCAAAACTTTAGAGCGATCTTGTTTGTGCCGATAGTTATAACATATGAATAGTGCCCTTGTCGTGCTTTTCGGTGGAAATTTGCAAAAGACGGCTGCTCAAAACGTCTTCTCTGGAAAAAGCGCCTGTGATTTGGCGCTGGAAAAAAGTAGTAAGTTCCCGCATACCGGTAAAACAATCGTGTTGGTACATGAGAAATGGCTCTGTGATTCGTTTGCTGAAAAAGTTGAAAAAACTGAAAAGATCGCAACGGTTGTAAAAGAAACGTGGACAAAAAAGATGCTTTTGGAGACCCTTGCCGGTATTTCCGCAGGGTTTGATATGGTTTACTTCGCATGGGCGGATACTCCCTTTCTTGATGCGGAACTTGCCGGCGCGCTTGCGGAGCGTCATACGCGATACCATGCGGATTATACCTTTGCGGACGGTTATCCTGTGGGGCTTGCGCCTGAGATACTTTCTCCTGAAGGTATAGACAAACTTGCGAACATCACCTGTGAGGACGGCGCTGTTGAACGGGATACCCTTTTTTCGGCGCTGCAAAAAGATATCAACGGTTTTGATATTGAAACGGAGATAGCGCCTTTTGATCTGCGTTCACGGCGGTTGACCTTTGCGGCGGATTCTAAACGGAACCTCCTTTTGCTACAGCGGCTCTTTGAGGCGGGCTTTTCTCATGCGGCGGAGGCGGAACAATATGTTGTTGAAAAAACGGAGATGTTCAGGACGCTTCCCGCTTTTTTTCCGATACAGGTCGCGGTTCCCTGTCCCCAAGCGTGTACATTCTGTCCGTATCCGCAATACGGAATGTCCGGTATGCGGGAAAAAACGGAGAAAGAGGAAGAGGAATTCCTGCCTCCCGCCTTGTTTGAAAAGCTGTTAGACAAGATAACCGATTTTTCAGATGATGCGGTCATTGATCTGTCGTTATGGGGGGAGTTGGGGCTTCATCCCCGAAAGATGGAATTGATTCGCAAGACGCTTGAAAGACCGGCGCTGTCCCTCATCATTGAGACATCGGGCATAGGGTGGAATAAGGTTGAATTGGAAGTCCTGTCGATAGACTTGGCGAAAAAAGCCGCAAGCGAATCCGGCGCGTACGTAAACGGACTGCTGCCGCCACTTTCGTGGATCGTGTCGCTTGACGCTTTTGATGCGGCGCGGTATAAGGAAGTACGAGGCGCGGGATACGCTGAAGCCGTTGAAACCGCCAAGACGCTTGCGAAACTTTTTCCGGGTCATGTGTACGCGCAAGCAGTGCGCTTAAGCGGCGCGGAAGACGATATCGAACGGTTTTACCGGTTTTGGAAAGCCGAAGGGCTACAAGTGATCATTCAGAAATACGATAACTTTTGCGGCGCGTTGCCGTCCTTGCGCGTATCCGATCTATCGCCTGTAGAAAGGCAGCCGTGCTGGCATCTCATGCGGGATATGCCCATCTTATTGGATGGTACTGTGCCTCTATGCAAGGAAACTATCTGTGCGGGCGCTATTTCAGATCGCGTTGGTACAACGCTTGGAAATGCGTTTTCCGAGGATTTGGAAACGATATGGCAGAGGGGAAACGGCGTATACATGGAACACGCCGTTTGCAAGTATACAAGTATATGTACAAGTTGCGATGAATATTACACCTACAATATATGACAATACAGGTCATTCTTATACGGTTGTAGGAGGCATGGATCGCGGGGCAGCTACGGGGCTTTCCGCAGTGCTGCTCAACCGGAATGGACATTACTCGCGCCGTATGATTTTTCAGGAACTTGAAAAAATCGGGTTTGATTTTATTGTTTCTATGGAAGGTCCCCATGAACGGTACGACATAGAAGAATTATCGGGACGCTTTCCGCATATCCGCTTTATTTTGCTGAAAGATGAAATTTCAATTGGAGAACAGATAAATATTGCCGCTTTGGAAATTTCGAGTTCGCTTTTCTTTGTTATATGGAACGATCTCCGGATTCTTCACTCAGGAGGCGCGTTTCGCATGACTGAACGATTGCTTCTGAGTGCGGATGAACTTGCCCCGCGTCAGCAGAACAGCCAATATAAACGGCTCTGCACGGTGCCGCTTATCCAAAATTCCCGTTTTGAAACGCTCCCTACCCTTATAGCGCCCGCTCTGTACGGCAATTCAGTGAAGACTCTGTCTTTTGTACCCGCAGCGGAAGGGAAACCCTCGCTGTACCCGTTTGATTGGGTCGGTATCTATGATAGAGAGCGTTTTCTTTGGATCGGCGGTTTTGACACGGCGCTGACTCGTCCGCACTGGCAGCTTATGGACTTCGGTTTCCGCGCCCACCTGTGGGGCGAGGAGATCAGCTCGACCCAGCTCATCAGGATTTCCTATGACGGCGATATTTCGCCGGAAGACAGTACCACAGAGTATTGTTACCGCAGGTTTTATCTCAAAAATATAGCCCCTGTTTTTAGGGGAGACAGCGCGTATCTTCCGCTCCGCCGCTTTCCCGCTTTTCTTAGGCGCTCCAATGGGCAGCCCCCGTTTACACTGTGGAAGGAGTTCATTTCCGCCCGCCAATGGGTAAAGAAAAACAGCTTCCGCTTTAAAAATGACGCCCGTTCCATTACGGAATTGTGGGACGATTTCAGTGAATTGAGCGAACCGGCAGCGGCGGAATAGACGATTATGTATCATCCCACTTGCATTATCACCCGGATTTCTTTATTATATACGGTAGGAGGCACGATGAACATTTGGCTTGATGACGAAGACGATGAGCAGGAAGCAAAAGACGCGAAACCCCAGGTCTTTGATCCGCTTGTGTCAAAAATGCTTAAAACAAGGACAATACTCCTGTCTGGAGAGATAAATAAAGACCTTGCTGAAAAAACGATTAGGCAGCTTTTACTGTTGGAAGATATGGGCGATGATCCTATCCGTATATTTATTGATTCGCCCGGCGGAGATGCGGATGCGGGTTATGCTATTTTTGATATGATCCGGTTTGTGAAACCTGATGTGTGGACTATCGGTATGGGGCTTGTAGCCAGCGCTGCGGCGATTATTCAGCTTGCGAGCCCGAAAGAATACCGTATCGGGCTGCCGAACAGCCATTATCTTATTCATCAACCGCTTTCCGGCATACGGGGCGTTGCGACTGATATTGAGATACATGCGCGGGAACTAGATAAGTTGCGCTCTAAAATCAACCGGCTCATAGCCGGTGAAACGGGCGTTGATGTTATCCAAGTAGAAAAAGACACGGATCGTGATTATTGGATGAACGCGGAAGAAGCGATCAAATACGGGCTTATCTCAAAGATTATTACGAAAAGAAGCGAATTATAATAGCGCGGCTGTTTCAAACATTTGAAACAGCAACCGTGGTTGTAACTCATGGTACGCAAAAGCGCCATTGTCCCCTGTTAAACATGCTTATAGCTCTCTTTTAATCATCAAAATTTGTATGTATGTACGCAACGGTACTCTGACGTATACATGATGATACGTCAGGGGAGTCGGTTATAAACAGGCGGTTACTGACTACGCATCAGCATTACAATCGCGCTTTCACCATTCCGTCTGGGCGCGCTATAATCGCGGATTAACCTAGTCCATGATAAAAAAACTGCTAACACGTTGTTTAATTTTAACGAAGCGAAGCGCTTTTATGATGTATACGCTTGATATATAACGCCAACGCCGGCGATCTTTTCAAGAATACCAGACAACGGGACGGCGCTCTTCCGAGAGACGGCGGAACGTGGCGAATTCCTTATAGTATTGAGGCGTATGTCATCAAATATGCGGTCGCCGCCGTATATGGCGGCGTATCAATAGGCGAGGGATTGACAGCCTGTATGAGGAAACGCCTCTTTCGCAATGGCGAATATGTCAGAGACGGTTCTATCTTGCGGGACAGCATACTGTCGCTACCGGCGTAATACAACTAGCGAGTATCCATAGGTCGCAGGTTGTCGACAACCTGCGATACACTGTCAACAACCTATCATACGCTTTCTACAATCTGCGGTACACTGTCGACAATCTATCATACGCTGTCGACAATCTACGGTAAACTGTCGACAATCTACGGTAAACTGTCGATAGTCTGCGATACGCTGTCGACAACCTACAGTACGCTGTCGACAATCTATGATACGCTGTCGACAGTCTGCGATACGCTGTCGACAATCTATGACACATTGTCGACAACCGACGGTACGCTGTCGACAACCTGCCAAGTGGGGGAGACGCGCATGAACGCCGCGTGTATAAAAGGTAGTATACATACCGACCTCCGCCTCCTTATACGTCGATCCCGACTCGGACGCCCAAAAAAAATTTGAAAATTTATGAAAAAAACTGTTGACAGCCTCCATTTTCTATTTTATCATAATTATAAATCGTTATCGAACACGCGCCTGCGTTTTTGATAACGAATACGTGTGGCGCAGGAGTGCGTCCGCCAAATTTTAACATGGAGGAGAAATATGAAAGAGAAACAAGTATGGTTTGCCGTATGCGGCGCGGTTCAGTCGTTCCGTGCCTGCGCTGCGTACAGTAAAAAACAGAGAGAGGGCGAATGGTCAGACGCTCCGGGGGGGGGGGGGGTATAGCCGATGAGTGTACCTATAGCCGTATCCAAAAACAACCGTATTATCACCCGGGGTGTAAAGGAATTTTTGTACCTGCTGCCCTTCATCCTATTAGTTGCGATTTTTTCCTATTATCCCTTGTATGGCTGGATCTATGCATTCTTTGATTACCGCCCGCCCCTACCGCTATCCCTTAAATCCTTCGTAGGGTTTAAGTGGTTCCTATCTCTGGTAGAAAATAACGTCAAGATAACCCAAATACTGAATATCCTGCGAAATACCTTTGCCATGAGCGGGATTTCAATGCTTTTCTCGTGGCTGCCCATGATGTTCGCCATTTTCCTCAACGAAATAAAATGTATGCCGTTCCGCAGATTAGTACAGACCATAACCACGCTTCCCAATTTTATCAGTTGGGTTCTGGTGTACGCCATCGCATATTCCATGCTGAACAGCACCGGTCTTTTTAACAGCTTTCTCATGGGAATAGGCGTCATTGACGAGCCTACTATGTTCCTGCACTCAACGAAACACGTATGGTTTACCCAGTGGCTCTGGCTTACATGGAAAAATCTCGGCTGGGCGGCGATCATGTATATCGCAGCCCTAGCGGGAATTGACGTTGAAATGTACGAGGCTGCGAAAGTAGACGGCGCAACGAGAATGCAGTCGATCATCCATATAACGCTCCCAAGCCTGCTGCCGACTTATTTTGTGCTGCTTTTGCTTAACATTTCTAATTTTCTCTCTAACGGGATGGAACAGTACTACGTGTTTCAGAACGCTTTTAATAAAGACTACATCCAAGTGCTTGATTTATACGTGTTTAATCTTGCCATGGGCAGCGGCGCGTATTCCGTTTCAACCGCGTTGAGTATGCTCAAGAGCGTGATAAGCATAGTCCTGTTGTTTGGGGCGAATAGACTTTCTAAATTGGTGAGAGGGGAGAGTATACTATGAAAAACGACTATACATTGGATAAATACGAATTGTTCATCGACCGGATAATCAGCGTCTTAACCTATAGCATTTTTTTCCTGTTTGCCTTTGCCTGCGCGTATCCGTTTTACTACCTGTTCATAAACACCATAAGCGCCAATCAGTTGAGCGACAGGGGGCTGATCAATTTCTTCCCTACGGGGATTCATTTCAAAAACTATATGGACGCTTTTAAGATACCCGGTCTCTTGCAGGCGGCGCAGGTCTCTCTGGCAAGAACCGTCATCGGTACAGGATGTACCGTGCTGTTTGCCGCCTTCATCGGCTTCATGTGCACCCGCGAGCATCTATGGAAGCGCAAACTGTGGTACCGGTTCATAGTCATCACTATGTACTTCAATGCGGGCATAATCCCCTGGTTCCTGACCATGAAGAATCTGGGGCTTACCAACAATTTCTGGGGATATGTCCTGCCGACTATGGTGTCGCCTTTTTTCATCATCCTCACGAAGACTTACATTGAATCGGTGCCGAAGGAACTGCAAGAGGCGGCGGAGTGCGAAGGCGCGGGTATTCTGACGGTTTTTTTCCGTATCATGCTGCCCGTGTGTAAGCCGATACTTGCAACCATCGCCATCTTCGCCGCAGTGGGGCAGTGGAATTCATTTCAGGACACGCTGCTCCTCGTTACGGACAACAAACTCTACACGCTGCAATTTGTGCTGTACCAATACCTCAATCAGGCAAGTTCTCTTGCGGAGATGGTGAACTCCGGTTCCGCGTCCGCGGCGTTGATTGCCAACATGCAAACCGCCACATCAATACGCATGACGGTAACCATCATCGTTGTAGCGCCGATTTTGTTCACATACCCGATATTCCAGCGCTTCTTTGTAAAAGGAATCATGATCGGCGCGGTAAAAGGGTAGCCCCCGCAGGGGTTTCTTATGGATTCCCTCCCCCTTATGGGGGGTGGGTTTCTAATACCGGTATTATGGGGATTGTTCCCCTTAATGATATTTTTTTAGGAGGATCTTTATGAAAAAGACCACGGTTATTGTATTTGTTTTGATGCTGACAATCTTCAGCGGCGCTCTCTTTTTGGGTTGTAGTAAACAGGAGGCGTCAGAAAGCGGAAGCGCATCCGCCGCGCCGGTAAGCAATGCGCCCATGACCATCGTGCTGTACGATGTGGCGGCGAATTACCAGGGGAATCAGCCCGGCTGGTTCGGCAAAGTTTTGAAGGACAAGTTCAACATCGAACTCAACGTCATTGCTCCGCAGATTGCCGGAGACGGCAAGGCTTTGTTCCAGACGCGGGCGGCGGCGGGTGATCTGGGCGATATTGTCATCCTTGACAACGCCGATTTTCTTGACTGTATCGCCGCAGGGCTTGTACAAGACATTTCAAAGGATGTGGAGCAGTCTCCCAACGTCATGGTATTCAACGAACAAATCAAGAAGTACAACGCGGATATTCCCGGCGCGGGCGGAAAGATTTATGGTATTCCAACCCAGATGACCAACACGTCCCCGACAGCGTACTCCTTGCGCCTTATCTACTCAAGCCCGCAGCTTCCCTGGGACTACTTTACCGAAATCGGCGCGCCCCGTTTACGCAACTTGAACGACCTTTTGGACGCGCTAGAAAAAATCCAGAAAGCCCATCCGACCAACGCCGCGGGGGATAAAGCCTACGCCATTTCTTTGTGGCCCGATTGGGATGGCACGAGTATTGAAACCGCAAATCAGACGCTCAAGTGGTATGGGGCGGAAGTCAGAAATTCGGTTTTGCTTGACACGAAAAACAACATGAAGCCGCTCACCGATGACGCGGGCGAATACCGGAAGATGCTTCGGTTTTTCTTTGATGCAACCCAGCGCGGACTGGTTGACCCTGATTCCGGTACGCAGAATTGGGACCAGATGGTGATAAAGATGCAGAACAAACGAGTGTACCTCCATTGGTATGAGTGGCAGCGCGGTTTCTGGAATAGTCCCACCCACGGCAACGCGCGGGAAAACTACATCGCCATTCCTGTTGACGACATGTACTTCTTCCAAGACGGCGATTTCTATTACGGAGACGGGCGCGTTTTGGGTGTTGGTTCCAAGGTAACCGGAGCGAAGCGGGAACGGGTCTTGCAGTTTATTGATTGGCTTGCAAGCCCTGAAGGGCTCGAATACTGCCACAACGGTATTAAGGGTTTTAACTATACGGTACTGCCTGACGGCACCTTCGAGCGCACGCCCGAAGGCGAGGTATCCTTCAGCGCGAATCCTCCCGTTCCCGCGGAATGGGGCGGCGGCGGCTGGAATGACGGCAACCAAAAGATAAACACCTATGTCGCGCACGTGATCAGCATTGACCCCAATACAAAATATCCCTACGAGTATTCCCTGTGGCCCGCGGAGATTGAAAAAGCCAAGACCACGACTAACCGGGAATGGGAGGCGATGTACGGCGCACAGGACCCGGTTGATTATTTTACCAAGAACAACCAGTTGGGCATCGTTCCCAGCGTGAACGTCATGGTTTCACCTGAACCGACCGACATTCAGCTTATCCGCAGTCAATGCGCCACTATCGTAAAAGACACCTCATGGAAGATGATTTTCGCCGCAAACGAGGCGGAATTCAACAAGCTCTGGGCTGATATGAAGACCCAGCTTACCGGCTTCGGCTGGGACAAACTCGTTGAGTATGACCGCGAGCAAGTACAAGCGGTGGTAGATGCGCGGAACGAGGCGCTCGCACGCGCACGGTAGGCTTTTGCTCTCAATGAGACGTCCCGTGCCGCTTCGTTTTTAATATGCGTGGGATGCGCTCACGGCTAACGATTCGGAAGGACAGGGGGCGTCTTTGAGTATTTCAAGCTTGAGCTTGAATGAACTATTTGTATCATTTTTGGAGAAAACAGTGGTACGCTGTCGACAACCTATCAAGCGGGGGAGACATGCATGGAACGCCGCGGGTAGCCGCTGTCCTCGACGGCGTAATGGGCAATTTTCTAATAATAGCGCTTTTTTAACAAAGATATGCGTTATAATATATATATAAAGAAATAGTGTTGCAATGACAGGAATGGACGCACTGAAACGCAACCGCGAGAGTGGAATGAAGCGGGAAAAGGCGTTCAGAACGAACAAGCCCACGGCTTTCCGCTGGTAGCTGACTGATATGGTCTTGCAGCGCTAGAGTATCTGTATAAAGGAGTATTTTATGGCACGAAACAAAGATTATGTTCCCACACGGGACGCGGATTTCGACCCGTTCTTCAAGAACATCGTCGATTATGTAAACCAGCAATGCGCGGGAAGCCCTCCCCGCTGGACGCATATTCCGGAAGAGGCGCGGGCAGAGCTAAACGGCGCATTCGCGGACTGGCACGCCGCATGGAGCGCGACGCTCAAGCCGCACACCCCGCAGGAAACCGCGGAGAAAAACTGCGTCCGCGCCATTTCTGAAAAGACCTTGCGGAACTTCGTGAAGGTCTACCTTCGCTATCATCCGGCGGTTACCAACGAGGACCGGGACAACATGGACGTCCCCAACGGCGACACGATCCGCACGCCGGTTCCCAAGCCCACGGCGCAAGTCGAAGCGGACATCACGTATCCGGGGGTGCATCTCATCGAGCTTGACAACATCCGCGCTGTCAAGAAGGGGGAAGACGACCTCCGCAGCGACTACGGCATCCGCATCTTCTGGGGCGTCATGGGCGCGGCCACGGAAAGCGACCG
>JAISMJ010000034.1 GCA_031276815.1 Treponema sp. | reverse complement strand
AGACAACGCCCCGCCGTCTTGAGACAATACCCCGCCGTCTCAAGACACCGCCCCGCCGTCTAAAAACAACGCTCCGCCGCCTAAAAACAACGCCCCGCCGTCTTGAGACAACGCTCCGCCGTCTAAAAACAACGCCCTGCCGTCTTGAGACAATACCCCGCCGTCTTGAGACAACGCCCCGCCGTCTTGAGACACCGCCCCGCCGTCTAAAAACAACGCCCCGCCGTCTAAAAACAACGCCCCGCCGTCTCAAGACAACGCCCCGCCGTCTTGAGACAACGCCCCGCCGTCTAAAAACAACGCTCCGCCGTCTCAAGACAACGCTCCGCCGTCTAAAAACAACGCTCCGCCGTCTTGAGACACCGCCCCGCTGTCTAAAGACAACGCCCCGCCGTCTCAAGACAACGCTCCGCCGTCTAAAAACAACGCTCCGCCGTCTCAAGACAACGCTCCGCCGCCTTGAGACAACGCTCCGCCGTCTAAAAACAACGCCCCGCCGTCTTGAGACAACGCCCCGCCGTCTAAAAACAACGCCCCGCTGTCTAAAAACAACGCTCCGCCGTCTTGAGATAATGCCTTGTTGTCTTGGGATAGTGGCTTGCGGCGGACAAAAAAAGCCAAGCGGCTTGAACCGCTTGGCTGCTACAGGAATACCGCTCGCAACGGCTGATGCAACTAGAAACCAATGCGCGCGCCTACCCACGCTTTTGCGCCGCTCATAGAAAAGCTTTGGGCAAAATCACGGGAGCGTATATCGACTCCAACGTCAAGCTCAATAACACGGAAATTAAACCCGATCATCACGCCGTGTTTGAAGATAAGTTCATCATACGCGGTAGACAGGTGCAGCAGGAAAATTGGCGTATTGAGTTCCGCGGTAAGCGAATAGTTGAAATGCGCTTTCTTGTCAATCGTGTTAGTCGTCAACCCTATGGAAGGTCTCACCACGATGAGTTTCTTACCAAGAGGGCGCATGTTCGCGTACAAATCAAAGCGCACAGGGCGTCTGACCGTAATTTCCTCTTCATCGTGAGTGGCTTCAAAATCATCCTCGTCCGGCATATTCAGATCAAAGTTGTCATCAAGAAAAGTTCCCAGCAGATCGTCTGTTGGTTCGAGAATCGTCCACGGATCTCCGTGTTCATCCACCAGCGATATGCGGGTACGGTACGATAAGGTTGAGGCGATAAGCGGGATGCTCTTTACGGTAAAGCCCGCAGTGAGCCAATCATAACTATCGCTGAAGAAATCGTATTCGGCGTTCAAAGACAGATCAAAACCCCGCGCCTCAAGCGCGGACATATAGTCAACGCTATCCATATCATCCAGAGAAAACGGGGTATATAGATTGAAAGCGCCTCCTACCGAGAACCCCGCCATGCCGTCTTCCATGAGCAGCTTGTAGGAAAAGCCGTCTTCTTTGGGGACATACGCTATGGGAACAAACATGGACGGTATGAAGCTGATTTTGAGTTTCTTGCTTTGCAGGAACCGCATATGTATATCAATGCTCGTGTCCGCATACATCGCGCCATACACATCGATAGTTCCCGATGACGAATGGGAGTTCTTATTACCTTCGGAGAGCAGGGTGAAGAGGGCTTTGGGAAGCCCGAAAGTCCCGTCGCCCGTTACCGAAGCCGTTACGCCAAACCCCCAATTTTGCGTATTAAAATTGATAAAAGCGCCGGTATTCTCAATATTAAAATCAAACAAAAATCCGTCGGTTTTTATCTTGTCAACCAACTCCTGATTGATGACAAGCGTCTGACGGAATATATCGTCAATACCAACCGAATTGTTTGAGAAACCCGCGCCGGCGTTCACGCCGATTTCAAAGATCCGGCGGTAGGGATAGGGGAGTCCTTTCTTTTTCGCTTGAGGCTGCGGCTCTTCTTCAACGGGCGCGACCATTGCCGTATCTTCCGCCGGCTCCTCTTCTATGACGTCCGCCCCGGCCGCCGTTTCCGCTTCCTGCCGTATCTGTTCAGCCCACGCTTCATCTTCCGGCGTTTGGGCGTATAGAGCGGCGATTCCTAATACCGCCATTGCGG
The DNA here is from genome assembly GCA_031276815.1 of Treponema sp. Taxonomy (GTDB): domain Bacteria; phylum Spirochaetota; class Spirochaetia; order Treponematales; family Breznakiellaceae; genus JAIRKH01. Next base: position 17,486 of record JAISMJ010000034.1, on the reverse strand, counting down.
TTATAACGATTATCTTTTTCATCATTCCACCTCCTTATAGGGTAAAGGATTCATTAATCGTGGAATCAACTTCCACTCTGAGACCAAAGCTGAACTTCCCATCCTTCTTCAAAGGAAGGTCGGCATACGGTTTGTTATCCGTTTCTCTTACTCCTGTTTTTTCCACAAGAATCTCTATGGCGGGAGTAAGCTTAGCATTCCGTCCTAAGTCTGCTATTAGAATATCGCGCCCTGTATCGCCGGACAACGGTATCAGCTTTCCTTTCGCTGTAGAATTATTCTTATCCGGCTTTATGGCAAGCCACATTCCCTGTAGCAGGGACGTATCACAGTTAGTAAGGAAAAGCGATATATTCGTAAGCTCAAATGGGACGTCACCGTCTTTTATAGGATCCAGCAGGTCGTCGTCTCCGTCTCCGAGCATATCATTGAAATCAAGCTCGTTGACCCCATTTTCGTCTTTCATTTTAAATATAAGAAGGTCTGGAATATCCCTGCCGTCTATGGTTTCGTAATTAGCAGCGTCGGCGTCGGTAAAAGGCGCTCCGGTATACTGCAAAGAGAGCGGCAGTTTAAGAAGCATTATCGCGGAAATAGTAGAGCCCGCCTCAACCTCCTCCTTCGTTATAGTAGTATCTCCAATATTCACCGTATAGACAATCGGTACTTCCGTTACAAGAGATATATTAAGCGGATCAGTTAGAGGCAAACTCATTGGTAGACTGCTTGGTGTCGGCCAAGTCGTCACAATATCATCGTCTGAAAACTTCGGCATGGCATCGGGAGGAAGGGGGGTTAATGGTAGAGGACCTATGGAAGTGGCAGGAATGGTTTGATGATTTATGGTAACGGGACCGATTGTGAACGATGCCGTAGCCGTAGTCGACAGCAACCCGCTTACATACAGGGAAGCTTCAACAGGTCCGCCAAATTGTATGCCATTCAGCTGTTTCCCTAAAGCTGTGAGGTCAAGCGGTAAGGTATCGGTTAGCTCTCCATTTCCCCCCGGATTAACAGACGCCTCTGTCCATTCAAGGACAAATTCGGGCTGTACATTGATATTGCCTTCGCTATCAAGAGGCGGGAATTTCTGTAATTCCACTGTAATATCAAGGTCGCTGCGATTTTTTGGCGGCTTCCATGTGTTAGTGGCGTTAAGAGCGGCAGGGCTATCTACAAAGTACGTGTAACCGTCATTCCTATAGTCCCCCGTTGAAGTGAAGTCAAGCTTACCGTCGCTCGTATTACCATCCGAAACCGTTATCTTGAAAACGTCTTTATAATCCCCTGCAATTCTAATCCCGAGCTCCGTATATGTTACGCTCTCAACCAAATTCGCCATATCACGAATAGAGACGGATGAAGGTTCAGGCGGATTATTCGAGACGTATTCCGTAACAAGATCGTCCTTTGTAATGGGCAGACCATAGACGCCGCTTAACATGTATGGCGCAAGGTACTGCTGCGTCAGCCCTGTGTTTTTAGCTATGGTAATTGCCGGAATCAACGCCGCTTGCAACTTCCCTATTTCCTCATTCAGACTGACTATCGCCTCATTCAGGTTTACTATCGCCTCGTTCTTCTTCACGGTTGTCGCAGCAGCATCCAACTCTGTTCGTGCCGTCCCGACTGCCGTCAACGCTTGGTTGAACTTGCTAGTGGGCTGCTTCGCCGCGTTAATCGCCGTATTTGCAGCCCTAATGACGTTTGACGTATGCGATGAATTATCGTCGGCGGCAGTACTATTCTGGATCATTATGTTCGCGTTTACGTTCTTTATCGCGCTGTTTTGTGTACGTATCGTAGTATTTTCAGTCTGTATAGTAGATACTACATCCGGATACGTCTCCGGATCGTTCCCTAACACAAGATTTATGGCTCCTTGGGCTCCCTCTATGGCAGCTAATGTATTCTGTATTCCGCTTATGTCTACGCCCGCGCCAGTTGGATTCTGATCGTGTACCCTTTGGTTAGCGGTTCTTAACGTGGCGTTGGTTTGACCCGCCAGCGTATTTGCATTATTGATATAGCCTTGTATGTCAGATAGCTGCTTGTTCACGTCCCCTACATTCTGGGATATTTTGGGCAGTTCAACATCCAAATCCCCCATATATTGCCCCAGATCAAGCGGCATGTCCGCCATGGGATAGCGCAGCAGATACGTCCACGGCGCATTAGGATTAGCGGGATCCGCATAAGTAGCCACCGTAATATTAGGCATACTACTACCGCCGATCATTTCCTTTATCGCCTCCGTATCGAGATGTTTGTTAATCAATTCCTCCGGCGAATATTTCGCGCGCTTTTCTCCGGCAAAAAGATTAGACGTAAGCGGGAGATACAACCCGGGCTCCGTTTTAACCTGTACCTCTTCCGGCATTGCAAGGTCGCTCCAACTGACATTGCAAGCTGCAAACAAAACCGCCGCTATACCAAGCGGCGCCAACAGTTTCTTCATATATTTCTCCTTCATTATTAACCAGACGCAGAGTGAACTCAAGACCATACAACGTCTGGCATATATGGCGGCCTAGCCAACGGCCTAGCCGTAAAAAAAGACAATGTGGGGGGCGGGAATATCGTAGCTGCTCTAACTTTATAGCTTTTCATTCTTTAATATACCATTCCTTTTTTATGTCTCAAAAACGTCTCCCAAAGTCTAACCTTCAAGAAAACGAACAATAGTAATAATATCACCTTTTTTAATGATTATCAATAGTATTTTTTCAATTATTCTTTTCATCGTTGAAGCTTTCCTAGCAAATGTTGCTTGAACGGCTCTTTGCCGGCGTGCCGCGTTATACCGGCTGTCTTGGTAAGCCGCCGGCTGTCTTGATAAAGCCGCCGGCTGTCTTGATAAACCGCTGGTTGTCTTGACAAACCGCCTTTGATGCCTATACTATTGGTTGATATGAAAAGTACGCGCAGAGCGTCCCCGCGAGGCGTCCTATCCAACTATACATCCCTCATTCCCTATCTATACCGCTACCGCTTCCAATACGCGGCGGGTTTTATATGCCTCATCATCGTTGACGCGGCGCAGGTCATCATCCCCCTGTTGTTACAGTACGCTATAGACGTCATCGCGGACGGCGGCTTTACGGCGGGAACGCTCATAAAGCCCGCCGCCGCGATGGTACTCCTTATGACGGTTATCAGCGGCGGGCGGTTTCTGTGGCGGTATTTCATACACGGGTCAGCGCGGCGCATTGAAACCGCTATGCGCGCGGCGCTTTTCGATCATCTTCTCACGCTTTCCTATGACTTCTTTCAAAAAAACAAGATCGGCGATCTGATTTCCCGTTCAACCAACGATCTTGACGCGGTGCGTACCGCAGCCGGCATGGGGCTTGTCGCGCTGGTTGACGGAACCGTCATGGCGCTCTCAATTTTGGTGATCATCTTTGTCAATGACGCCCATTCCGCCGCGTTCGCTATTATTCCGCTCCCGCTCATTACCATACTGATCTTGTTTTTCGGCAATTTGGTTGGCAGGCGCTTCCAAAAGGCGCAGGAAGCCTATTCCGCCATGAGCGGCGTGGTGCAGGAAACCTTCGCCGGTATCCGCGTGGTGAAGTCTTTTGTCAAGGAATGGCATTTCTTGCGGAAGTTCGCGGATACCAATGACGAGTACCGCGCCGCGAATATGGCGCTGGTAAAACTATACGGCGCCTTTTTCCCGCTGATCGGCTTCTTTTCAGGATTAACTTCTATCATATTGCTGCTTGTAGGCGGCATCCGCGTTGTCCACGGCGCCATGACGCCCGGACAGCTCACCGCCCTGTTCCGCTATTTCCAGATGTTGATCTGGCCTCTCATGGGCGCGGGCTTCATGGTGAATCTGATACAGCGCGGCGCGGTGAGCCTTGGACGCATTAACGAGGTGATGCGAACCCAGCCCCTCATTGCGTCGCCCGCGCGCCCCAAACAGCCTGATTCCCGCGCCCCGCTCATAGAATTCCGCGATCTCAGCTTTGCCTATGATGAAAAAAAGCCCGTGCTCGACCATATCACGCTTACCCTCGAACACGGAACATGGCTCGGCGTCTTGGGGCGCACCGGTTCAGGGAAAAGCACGCTCATAAAGACGCTTGTACGCATGGCGGAGCCGCCGGCAAACGCGGTGTTTGTGAAGGGCGTGGATGTGCGGGAATGGGACTTAAAGGAACTGCGCCGCTTGTTCGCCGTTACGCCTCAAGATTCCTATCTTTTTTCCGATTCCATCCGGCGGAACATAGCGTATGGGCGTGAGGAGGAGCAGGGCGTCCACGGCGAGCGGAACTCCGCGTTAGACGCGGACATAGACAACGCGGTCTCCCTGTCCGCCATCGGCGCTGATCTGGCGAATTTCACGGACGGCTTACACACCGTCATCGGGGAACGGGGGCTGACGCTTTCCGGCGGGCAGAAACAGCGCGTTTCCATTGCCCGCGCGTTCTTAAAGGACGGGGAAGTACTCATATTAGACGACGCCCTTTCCGCAGTGGACGCTGAAACCGAACGCAAGATACTCTCGCGGCTTCTGGAAACAAAGCGGGACGCGGCTTCCGCGCCGCGCGTTACGCGCCACGCAACGGTCATCATCATTTCCCACCGCGTCTCAACGTTATGCAACGCGGACAAGGTGCTGGTGCTGGACAACGGGCGCATCGCGGAATACGGAACGCCGGCGGAACTCATTGCGCGAAACGGGTTTTACGCCAAGACCGCAGCCTTGCAGCAGTTGGAACAGCGGACGGTTTTGCAAGGGTCAGCATAACGCCCAAGGCGCCCAAGGCGTTTAGAGAGAACAACGCCCTGGTATGAGATACGGCGGCGGCTTGAGTACACGGCGCGGGAAGCGCGGTATGAGGGGCGGTATAAGAAACGCCGTTAGGGACAAGGGTATACCGGCGTGAGCGTTGCGGTTTAGAGATAAACTGGGACGGGAACGCCGCTCTCACTATACTACGGTCTACGAGACCGCGGTCCGGGACTGATGGTCCGGGACCAAAACCCGCCGTTGGCGGGAAGCCTGTAGGAGATACGGCGGTTCTCGCCGCCGGCGTATGCCGCGTCATAGCGGCGTCTATGCCGGTCGTGAGACCGGCGTAATAAAGCAGGTACTACGCTTCAAACCGCCCCTCTGAAACAGCGGGCAGGTTTGAGTACGCGTTATAAGGCAGTATATATATGTCAACGCATATTGCGGCGAACAGAGGCGACATCGCCGAAACTATTCTTTTGCCCGGCGATCCGCTACGCGCCAAATTCATAGCGGAAACGTTCCTTGAGAACGCCCGCCAATACACGGCGGTACGCAACATATTCGGCTACACCGGCGTCTATAAAGGCGCTCCCGTATCGGTGCAAGGAACGGGCATGGGTATTCCTTCAATCTCTATTTATGTACATGAGCTATTTCAGGAATACAACGTCCAGAGGGCTATCCGCATCGGAACAGCCGGAGCCATTCAAGAAGACCTTGCCGTGCGCGATGTGATCATGGCGACCGCGGCGTCAACCGATTCCAGCGCAAACACGCTCCGCTTCGGCGGCAGGCATTTTGCGCCAACCGCATCGTTCCCCCTGCTGAAAAAAGCCCATGACATTGCGGCGGCTAAAGGATTGGCGGTAAAGGCGGGAACCGTTGTGTCTACGGATATGTTTTACGCCGAGGATCCGGAAGAATGGAAACGCTGGGCGGCTTTCGGCTGCCTCGCGCTTGAAATGGAAACCGCCGAACTCTATACGCTGGCGGCGAAATACCGGCGGCACGCCCTCGCCCTGCTCACCATTTCCGATCATGTTATCACGGGCGAAACGACAACCGCCGCGGAACGGCAGCAAACCTTGACAACCATGATAGAGATTGCGCTTGAAACCGCGGTTTCCTAGTATGTCCGGCTTGTTCTACACGTTTCTAAAAAAGTATAGATGACGGAACAAGCGGTACGCCTCGTTCATATAACAAAACGGTTTTCAGCAAACGCCGTTCAAGCCCTTGATGGCGCGGACCTTACCATCCGCGAGGGGGAGATTCACGCGCTTATAGGTGAAAACGGGGCGGGCAAGTCAACGCTTATGCACATCCTCGCCGGCTATATGCAGCCCTCAAGCGGGCGTATTATCGTACATGCCGCGGAACGCCGGTTTAGATCCCCGCGTGAGGCGCTTGACAGCGGTATAGGCATGGTACGGCAGCATCCGGCGCTTGTTTCCGGTCTCAGGGTGTGGGAGCATTGTATTCTGGGCGCGGAACGCGATGCGGTTATCCGCCCCGCGGCGCAGCGTACGCGCCTCCGCGAGCTTTGCGATCAATGGGACTTCGATCTCCCGCTCGACCATCCGGCGGACAGCCTGTCCGTCAGTCAACGGCAATACGCCGCTCTCATCAACCTGCTCCTTCGGAACTGCCGCATCCTCATCTTCGATGAAATAACCGCGGTCATTTCCCGCGCCGAAGCGGAGCGGCTTTTTACCCTCTTTAACCGGCTCAAAGAACGCGGGTTTTCCCTGATCGTCATTTCCCACAAACTCGATGAAGTTCTCTCAAGCGCGGACAGGATAACGGTTCTCCGCTCCGGCGAAACCGTCGCGTCAATAGCTGCGGAAAACGCCGGTATACACGCGCTTAACGCGCTTATGTTCGGATCAAGACCCGCGCCCGCTGCCGCGCACAGCGTACCGGATGTGCGGAGCGCGTCCGCTGCCGCGCACAGCGTTCTTCTTTCCGTCAAAGACCTTATGGTAGAAGCGCCGGATAAGCCGTCTATCCGTCATGTCAGCATGGAAATCCGCGCCAATACCATAACCGGCATTGCCGGCGTCAGAGACAGCGGGCTTGAGACGCTTGAATATGCGCTTGCCGGCATGATTCCCCGTACGTCCGGCGCCATCGTCCTTAATAATACGGCGCTCCCTTTAGGGAAGCGCGATGACTTGCCCGCGGTCTTCCGCGCCGCAGGCATGGCGTATCTGAACGCCGACCGTACAAACGTCTGTCTTGCGATGAACCGCCCTCTGTGGGATAATCTCGTGATCCACGCGCACCGCAGGCAGCCGGTCTGCGGGTTTTTTCTCAATAAACCGCTCCTTGACGCATGGGCGCGTAGCATCATGGCGCGAGCAGGTTCCGCCCGTTCCTCACGGGAACCAGCCTCGTCCTTTTCCGGCGGTCAATTACAGCGGCTTCTTATTGAACGTGAACGCGCGGAAATCATTCCCGCGGAAACCGGTCCGGCGGGACGCCTCTCTTCGCGCCCTTCCGCGGCGCCGGCGAAACCCGCGTGTCTGTTCATCGTTTCGGAACCGGCTTGGGGATTAGACGCACGGGCGCGAAAAACCCTCGCGGACACGCTGCGCTCCATGGTAAACGGAACCGTTGAAACCGGAACCGCTTCGGAGGGAGGCGTTTCCATTGCGCTTTTCTCCACAGACATTGACGCGCTGCTCGAAGTATCCGATGAGATTCTCGTGTTGAACAGCGGCTCAATTTCCGCGCGTATTGCCATCGCGGATCGCGCGAACAGCGCCGCCCTTCGCGAGTACAAAACGCGCGTCATGCAGGCGATGACGTCCGCTGCGCCGCTCTCAACCGGAGCGGGTCTCTAGCGCATACGCGGCGCGAAAAAGGAAGGAACGCGCTCATTGAAGGCAAGATGCGCGTCTAAAGGCGGAACGCGCTCACGCCCATACGCTCCTCCTCATGCGGCGAGTCAAGCCTTCAACGCGCTCCCTTCATCCTCCTTCATCATATATTCACAACGCCGCCGCCTCCCCGTACAAAGAGCTATCCTCTGTTCAGATAAAACCGCCTTGTTTTCACGCCGCTTTACGGCGTTGTCTCAAAACGGCGGCTTCACATCTCAAGACAACGCCTCTCCGTCTTTAGACAATGCCTCGTTGTCTTTAGACAATACCCCGTTGTCTTTAGACAATGACTCTCTGTCTTTAGACAATGCTCCGTTGTCTTTAGACAATGCCCTGTTGTCTTTAGACAATGACCTGTTGTCTTTAGACAATGACCCGCCGTCTTTAGACAATGCCCCGTTGTCTTTAGACAATACCCTGTTGTCTTTAGACAATGACCCGCTGTCTTGAGACAATGCCCTGTTGTCTTTAGACAATGACCTGTTGTCTTTAGACAATGACTCTCTGTCTTTAGACAATGACCTGTTGTCTTTAGACAACTCCTTGCTGTATTGAGAATTAGTAGCGATCAGACCTTTGTCAAAAGTCTTTTTTTAGAAACAGGCGGTATGGGCGCAGGTATTTCTAGCTTGACAAAAAGACCGTTTCTCAATAAGTTGTAACAACATAAAAAACGGAGAGAAGAACATGAATGGAAAGACACCGTCGCTTAACGCCGTTATGCGATTGATAGAGAGGGCGGCGCCAATCAGCGCCGCGGGAGTGATCGCGGGGATAGCCGCATGGAGCGCGGTACCTATCGCCGGTACGCGTACTGCGCCCGTACCATCCTGTGTACTACTCGTTGGGATAGCGGCGCTCCTCCGTGATACTGCCGTATGCTTCAGTTCTTAAAAGCGGCGAGGATCGCCGCAGCCGCGTGCCTCCTCTTTGCGGGCAGCCTGTATACGCGGCAGGCGCTTTTCGCGCAGGATGTTCCTGATACGCCGGCTCATACGGGCGCGCAACTCCATGAAACGCCGCAAACCGGCGGTTCGGCTGACCGGTTTGCCATCAAGATAGCCGTTATCGGTCCGGGGGACGAGCTGTACTTCTGGTGGGGGCATCTTGCCCTTATCATAGAAGACCACATCGCAGGCTCCCGCACATTTTACGATTGGGGCGTTTTTTCCTTTAATGCTGACGATTTCTTCAAGAATTTCGCTTTCGGCAGGCTTGCGTATATGTGCGCGGCGTCTCCCGCTGACCGCGGCATTAACCGGTATATACAAACTAACCGCGATATAACAGTCTACACGCTCAATCTTTCCCGTGAAACAAAGGAAGCGGTACGGCTGTTTGCGGAAACCAATATTCGCCCTGAAAATCGCGAGTATATGTACCATCACTTCAAAGACAACTGCGCCACCCGTATTCGGGATATTATTGATATGGCGACGGACGGGCAATTCAAGGCGGCGTTTGGCGATGCGCCGGGACGGTATACGCTGCGCCAGCATATCAGGCGGCATACGTGGTTTTCGCCGTTTTTCGACTGGCTGCTCAACGCGCTCATGGGACAGGATATTGACGCGCCGCTTACTATCTGGCAGGAAATGTTTCTGCCCGCTGAAATTGGAAGCCGTATCGCTGGGTTTACGTATATAGACGGCAACGGCGAGGCGCAAAAGCTGGTCGCCTCCGTTGAGACGCTTAACAAAGCCGTCAACCGTCCGCCCGTGCTGGACAAGCCGCGCAGACAGTGGGTTCGGGAACTCGTAGCGGGCATGATTATCGCTCTTTTATTTGTTTTGTTCGATAGGCTCCAGAAAACCAAACCCCGCTTGGGGCGGTGTGTATGGGGTTTGAGCCAGAGCGCGTTGGGGCTGTTTTTCGGCGCTGTGGGATCGATCCTCTTCTTTATGACGTTCTTTACCAATCATGATTATACGTATCATAACGCAAATATCCTCTATATCAATCCGCTGTGGTTTATAGCGGCGGCGGCGGGCATTACCTACGCGTGTACCAACGTCGAGAGAAAACGCTATATAGCGCGGCAGGTTCTTTCCGCGTTTTGGACGTATGTGTTTCTAGGCGGCGTTCTCACGATGGTCATAAAGCTGTTTCCCGCATTTTATCAGCAGAATCAGGTTACGCAAGCGCTGGTTCTGCCGTGCGCGTTTACGTTGAGTTTTGCGGGCAACCGGATCAAGCGGACGCTGGGACGTATACGGCGGCGGGCGGGCTGAACCGGTTCACGCATAGCCCGCGTCCAAGCCCGCGCTTTTAGACGTGCGGGTATACGCCGCAAGGGAAGCATCGTGGAGTTCGCGGTTATAGCTCATAACCGGCGGTTATAGCTCATAACCGTACCGTTACGGTCGCAGACGTAGCTGCACAGAGCGCATGCTGTTTCGTATACGCGATCCGGTTACGCCGGAAACGCCGCTACACGTGAAGCGAGTTTCCCTTCAAACAGCCGAAACATGAATTGACTTTAGCGGGGAATGTGTAGTACAATACCGGTAAAGAGGAGACCTATACGTATGAATTATATGAAGAGTATGAAAAAAGTGAACATGGTAAAAAAAATGATTGCGCCGCTCTGTATATGCGCGGTATTGGTAACATGCACGTCCGATCCTTTTACCGGAAAGAAATCCGTAGCGTTGGTGGGAAACAGCGAGTTGTTTCCCGAATCTTTTGCCCAGTATCAGGAGTTTCTCAACCAAAGCGAGATCATTCCAGAGGGAGCGGACGCTGAAATGGTTCAGCGGATTGGGAACAAAATCAAGACCGCCGCGGAACAGTGGGTTGATTCATTGGGTCAGCCGGATTACCTGAAAGACTATCAATGGGAATACCACCTTGTGCAAAGCGATGAAATAAATGCGTGGTGTATGCCCGGCGGAAAAATCGTGGTGTATACGGGGATTCTTCCGGTAACGCAAAATGAGGACGCCCTCGCCGTTGTGCTGGGACATGAGGTGAGCCATGCGCTCCTTAACCACGGACAGCAGAGCCAGAGCGCGGGCATCTTTCAACAAGTCGGCGCTATGGGCGTAGCCATCCTGACGTCAGGCATGTCTGATACGGCGCAGCAGACCGCGCAGACGGTATACGGCGCAGGCTCCCATGTCGCCGCAATCCTGCCGTTCAGCAGGGAAAACGAGAACGAAGCCGATCATTACGGGCTTATCCTTATGACCATAGCGGGCTATAACCCTGAAGAAGCGATAGCGTTCTGGGAACGCATGTCTTCGCTGGGCGGCGGTACGCTAGAGTTTTTAAGCACCCATCCTTCAGATGAAAAACGCATCGCAAATATTCAAGGCTGGATACCGGAAGCTGAAAAGATAGCCGCCGAATTACGCCGGTAATCGCCGCATGAAACTGCTCCATACCGCAGACCTTCATCTTGGAAAAGTCCTCCATGAACATTCCCTTATTGAAGATCAGCGGCATGTCCTCCGCCTGCTGCTCGCCGCGCTCAAAGACCCTTCGTTCAACGCGCTGGTTATTGCCGGTGATGTGTACGACCGCTCCATTCCGCCGCCGGACGCGGTACGGCTCTTCGGTCCCTTCCTTGGACAGGTAAAGAAAGAATGTCCCGCTCTTGAGGTGTTCCTCATTGCGGGCAACCATGATTCGGCGTCGCGGCTCGGTTTCGGCAAGGAGCTTTTTGCGGAACTCGGCGTTCATGTTGTTACGGAACCGGAGGACGCTTTCACACCGGTTGTCATTACGGTTGGACAAGAAAAAACCGCCTTTTTCATGCTGCCCTTCCTGAGCGCGGGGTCTCTGAAATCCGCGCTGACGCATGAAGAAGGACAAGAACCGGCGCCGCTCCGCTCCCAGTCGCTCCTTGCGAAAGAAGCCGCGGCGCGGCTTGAAAAAGCGCGGCGGGAAGCCGTTGAAGAGGGCGCGGACAACACGGTACTGACCGCCCACCTTTTTGCCGCCGGCGGGTTCTCCTCAAAGTCGGAGCGGGTGTTTCTCGGCAACGCGGAATTGGTTGACAGCGCCCTCTTTTCCGGCTTTGATTACGTTGCGCTAGGGCATCTGCATAAATTCCAGAAAGCCGGAGCAACGGCGTTTTATTCGGGAAGCCCGTTAGCCTATTCCTTTTCAGAAGCCGCGCATGAAAAAGTCTTCCTTGCGGTTACGCTTGAGAAGGGAACCGCGCCGCGTGTCGAACCGGTTCCCATAACGCCTTTGCGGAAGATGACGCGGCTCACGGGGGGCTTCGACTCTTTTTGGCGGGATACTATGACGGACGAGGTGAAAGCGTCCGCATCCGATTATCTTGAAATTATCCTGACCGATGCGAATCTTATTGAGAACCCCCTGTCCCGTTTGAATAAACGCTTTCCCTATCTGTTAAGCATCGATCAGGGCAACGCCGTTGCCGCGCGGCTGCGGGAAGGAACCGCTATGGCGCACGATCTGAATACGCGCGCGATGAAAAAAAACGAAGAACAGGATATTGTTGACGATTTCCTTGATTTTCTTGCTGAAATACACGGACAGGATGATTCCTTTGCGGAAGAAGCGGACTTGTTCAAAGATATACTCCGTGAAACGGAGGTTGAACAGTGAAGCCGGAACGGTTATGTATGCGTAATTTCGGTCCTTTTGCGGGTACTGTTTCCATTGATTTTACGGGGATGGACGATATTTTCCTTATTACCGGAAAGACGGGCGCGGGAAAAACCACCATATTTGACGCCATTTGTTTCGCGCTGTACGGGACGGTTCCCGGCGGACGCAACGCCCATCTTCCGCGCCTCAAGTCCGATTTTGGAAACGGCGATCCCTCCGGCGCGGGGAAAAAGAACGATGAAGCCGAATGTTCGGTCGCGCTGGAATTTTCACTTGGACAGCGGCTGTTTCGGGTTGAGCGGAGCCCCAAGCAGGAAAAGCCGAAAAAACGGGGAACGGGCGTAACCGTCGTTGAGGAAACCGCGGTTCTGTATGAACGCCTGCACAACCAATGGGAGAGCGTGAGTTCACGAAAGACCGAAGCGGATCAGAAAATAAAGGGTCTCATTGGACTTGACGACAAAGAATTCTTTAAGATAGTGCTGTTGCCTCAAGGGGAATTCGCCGAATTCCTCCGTCAAAGCACGAATGATCGGAGAGCGGTATTGAGAAAACTCTTCCCCATTGACCGGGCGGAGCGAGTCATGGAAGCGGTTTCGCATAAGGCGAAGGCTGCCGAAGATGCGGTAAGTCGAGCCGGAAGCACGCTGGAAGAAATCGAACGGCGGTGTTCTATAGATCAGGTTGATGAGGCAAAACAGGCGTTCATCGAACAATTAGGGCGGGCGCGCACAAAAATCGCCGCGCTTAATGATGAGAATATGCTTTTATCCCGAAAATCCGATCTCAAGCGCCAAGAAGCCGATCTGATGAAACGCCTCGCATTACTCCATGCGGAACATACAACCCACGAGGAGAAGGGCGCGTTCATCCATGACAAGAAAAACGCCTGTGAGCTTTCAAAAAAGACGCGCCCTTTGAAAGAAAAACTCATCCTCGCTGAAGAGAGCGCGAAGACGCTCGATCAGCGTGAACAAGACCTGAAAAACGCGGAGGAAGCGGCGCATCGCGCACGGGAACAGGCAGATCGCGCTGAAAAGAACACGGACGCCATACAAGCGCTGGAGGCGGACATACGAACATTGCAGGAAAAGCGTCCGGCATTGCTCGAAGCCCTCGAAACAGAGGCGCTTCTTGTGCGGAAAACTCGTGAACTGACCAGCGAGAAAGAACGCCATCAGCGGCTTCTTGAACTGTACGCCGGACAGTCGCGGAAACGAGCGGAAAAAGACGCCGAAATTCAGCGGCTGCAGGCGCTTGCGTCCCGCATACAGCGCCTTGACGCGCAGCATGAACAGGCGAAAGCCGTGTACGATACGCTTGTGCAGCTTAAAAAAAAGATCGCCGATGATATAGAACCCCTGCGCCATGAAGAATCTGATCTTGCGTCCGGTATAGCCGCGCTGGAACATAAAGAGCGCACTCTCGCGGCGCAGATTCCGGCGCTTTCCGCCGAATTAAAAAATATCGAAGCCGAAAAGAAAGCCTATGAACACGCGGGTTTCGCCGCCACCCTTGCCGCAGACCTGCACAAAGGCTCGCCGTGTCCGGTGTGCGGCTCCTGTGAACATCCGCATCCGGCGTCCGCAACTGAGCGGCGCTTTGGGCTTGACGAGCGGATCGAGGCGCTCGGCTCCGCAGTGAAGACCGCGGAACGCGATGAAGCGGTCTGTAAAGCCGATCTGGGCGTGAAACGGCAGTCGCTGGACCGTACGCGGCGGAAACTCGCCGAAGCGTTGAAAGAGGCGGCGGCGCTGATGTCCGCGTGTGCGGAACACGGCGCTCCTCCGCCGGACAGCGCGGCGCTGCCTGAGATAACGGCGCTCTTGAAGAAACAGAACGAAATCCTGAATACGGTTACCGGTCAATGGGGAGACGCGCGGCAGGCAAACAGTAAACTGCCGGCGCTCTATAAGGAGAGAGAGTATACGGCATCCAAATGCGCCGGAACCGAGACGAGTATAGCCCTCGGCGCGGAAAAACAACGCGCCCTTCAGGAGGAAATAGCCGCGCTTGAACACCGGCAGGAAAGCGTACTGGGACAAGCATGCGCCGAGAAAGCCCTTATGGAACATGATGCGGCGTTGCGGAACGCCGAAGTCCGCGCCGCATCGCTACGGAGCGAGCGGGAAACCGCGCACAACCAGAGCGCCGCCTCCTCTGCGGCGGAACAGTCGGCGCTCGCCGCGCGGAAAGAAGCCGCGCGGAAACACGCGGATGCCGCGTCCGCGCTGAACGTCGGCATTGCCGCGTCTCCCTTTGCGGACATCGCCGCGCTGAAGAACGCCATGCTGCCGCCCGAAACGGAAGCGGAGTTTGAGAAGACCATCCGGCTTTGGGAGGATGAGCGGGAGAGACTGCGCCTCCGTCTTGAAGAGACGGAAGCCGCAGTAGCACGCCTGCGCGACAACATAGCGACGCTGGGCGGCGATGAAGACGCGGAACGCATCGAGGCGCGGATTGCGGAACTCGCGGCGGAACGTGAAACCGTCGAGAATGAACGGGACAAGGTTCAGGCGGAACTGGCGGCTGTTGAAAGAGACGGTGCTCTGCTCAAGGAAAAGCGGGAACAGTACGCTGCGCTGCTCAAGAAAAACGAGATATTGGCGCGGCTGCGGGATGATCTGGAAGGCAGAAAAGGCAAAAAGCGCCCGTTTGACGCATGGCTTTTGGGCAAATACCTTGCCGAAATCACGGTTTTCGCAAGCAGCCGACTTGAACGCATGAGTGAAGGGCGGTACTCTCTCCTGCTCAACACGGAACGCGAATCCGGACGCAGCCATTCAGGTCTTGATCTCGAAGTATTTGACGCATACACCGGTAAGACGCGCCCATGCGCCACGCTTTCCGGCGGGGAGAGTTTCATGGCGTCCATAAGCCTCGCGCTCGGTCTTGCGGATTCCATACAGGAGCGTTCCGGCGGCATACGGCTTGACGCGGTCTTCATTGATGAAGGTTTCGGCTCCCTTGACGATACGAGCCTTGACAAGGCGCTCGGCATTCTGGATGAACTGCGGGAACAGCGCATGGTGGGTCTCATCTCCCATGTGGGGGATTTGCGGACCCGTATTCCAAGCCGCATTGAAGTCGTCAAGAGTAGTTCGGGTTCAACGGTCACGATTGCCCATGAGACGGAACGGTAACCGTCAAACCGCGCCGCGCCACGCTGGTACGTCCGCATACATGCCATAAACGCCTACCAATCTACCCTATCTAAAAATCTAAAAAATCTTGGCAGTCGTTTGAAAGCGTGATATAGGAATTGCCGCACAAGGAGCGTAGATAAACGTGAACAAGCAGTCCAAGCCGCCGCTTGCAGCCGTATGTCCACGTTGGTTTCCCTAACCAACGCAGGTGCGCCTGAACATGTCCGCGTTTGTCCGCCGTTCATGCGCGGCGCATCCCGTATCTTCACAGCACACCGCCGGAATATACCATTTTATGTTGACCGCTAAGCGGTTAAATCCAACACGTTTCAGCCCTATGAATCGTAAACTCTCGTTCTGTCCGCACACGATACGCCGCTCAAAAGTCGCTCTCCTCTTGTGTTCTCCATTGTAAATAAAAGTCTAATATCTTTTAATCGGCATAACGCCCATAGCTCTCAATACGGCTATGGGAATTATTTGGTAAGCATCTTCCGTTTCATCAAATATCTTATCTTGTACTTCTTCCCATGTCGCTTCAGCGGCGGCAGATACGGCAAGAAAAGAATCTCTTGACACAGTATACTGTGTTTTCCCTATACCTAACTCTAGTTTTAACTTCCCTAGGTGGTGTCGTCAAAAGGAAGGAAATAAAGTAAGATAACAAGATGAAAGAAAATGGAGAAGCGCCGCACAGACACGACATCAGTGATAACCTGTGGGAAAAGATAAAAGACTTACTACCGGGAGCGGCAGGTAAACAGGGTCAAACGGCTCATGACAACCGACGCTTTATCAATGCTGTATCCTGGATTTTCAGAACAGGCGTTACTTGGAGAGATGTACCTCCTGAATACGGCGACTGGAAACATACACACCGAAGGTTTTGCCGCTGGCGGGATAGAGATGTCTGGAAAACAATAGCCGCTGAAGTTATCGGGGAAGGGGGATACCACGTGGCTTATGTATAGAGGCAACGTATAGCAAAGTCCATGCGGACGGATGTGGAGCGGTTGGAGGAAATCAAGCGATAGGGCGTACAAAAGGGGGCTCAATACGAAAGTCCACCGTGCTATAGATAAGAGGGGAAAGCCGGTACATATCATAGTTTCAGCGGGGCAGGAGATGGATTGCACCTATGCGCCGCCCTTAATGGCAGGTTTATCAGTAAAAGTCTTGTTAGCCGATAGAGGGTATGACGTGAACCATGTAATAGACACAGCCTGTGCAGAAGGTATTAAGGTAGTTATTCCTTCCAAGCGTAGTCGGAAGGTGGTAAGGACTTATAACACAGAGCTGTATAAGAAGCGCCATCTTATTGAGAATATGTTTCGGTGGCTTAAGCAGTACAGAGGTCGTACTACTCGCTCTGCTCAACATTCTGATTCCTTTCTTGCCGCTCTCTATCTCAGATCTATCTTCCTTCCTTTTGAAGACACTCCCTAGATAAAGATAGGACAGACCAGATAAAGATAGGACAGACCTCGCCGTCAAAAATAAATAAAGCACGGTTCTGGAGTGTAACAGCCCGGTAATGATGAGCGTTATCATTGCTATCGCAAGCAATAGATTAACAGCGGTCATCACCCCGCGCCGCAGGGTATAGGTTCCCCGAAAGATATTTGCGTACCATTTCCAGTTAAGCGTATTATGGGCGATACATACCGTACACACGCAAACACCTACCCACTCGTGGGCGATGTCTCCGGTTATGCGGTACGCAAGGGCGCACAACAGCAAAACTATAAACGTAAAGTCGAGTATGAGCCTTGCCGCTAATTTTTTATTCATTGTGCCGTTATTCCAATCTTGCGAAGCCATGACGTAAGATCCCTGTTCGGTACGTTTACCCGCGTGTTGTCCTTGGGGTTTGTCGAATGCGCCGATGGAAAGCCCTTCGCCGATGACGGCGCGGGGACATAATTTTTTTAGGTCGTCGAGGCTGCGTCCAAAACAGTTGCCCCCGTGGGTAATAAGGGGATATATGGTCTTGCCCGAAAAATCGTAGGATTCAAGGAAGGTAAAAACCGCCATCGGCAGAGTGCGATGCCAGATTGGATAGCATAGGAATATTACGCTATACTGCGCCATATTGGAGACGCTTCCCAAAAGAGCGGGGCGGGC
>JAISMJ010000029.1 GCA_031276815.1 Treponema sp. | reverse complement strand
CAAAAATGTAAAGTGTCTTATCAAAATAATGAGAATTTACTCCTTGCAATTAGTAAACGCGAGGTTGACTTCGGAATTTTTGATCAGGGCGTAAAACAGTTTTTGATGGAAAAATTATTTTTAAAAAATATTCGTGTAATGAATGCTTTGACATTTATAAGGCCGCTCTTTATGGCATTTCATGAAAAATAAATAAAAGAAGAATTTGATAAATATCTTGAATACGGATAATATTTTCCCCCTCCGCATTTCTTTCTCGGACACCCGCTTTTTATTACCTTACCTTATTCTGTCCCCTTCCCCTACCTTAAAGGTAGGGGATTCCTTTTCAGGTTGAAAACTTCATCACAATACGGTACTATAGATACAAGAAACAGGGTGAAAATATGACGAAGCTTCAGAAAAAAGAACGCATTGCTGAACTTGAACGCCTCATACAGGGCTATCAGGCTTCCTATTACAACGGCGAGGCGGAAATAACGGACGCTGAATTCGACCTCCTCTGGGATGAGTTGAAACAGCGCGCGCCGGACAGTCCCGTATTAGCCACCATAGGCGCTGACGGCGTTTATAGCGGAGCGGATGTTGCTGATACCATAGACGGTTTTCCCAAAGCCGCGCACCTTATCCCAATGGGCAGTCAGGATAAAGCAGCGGGCCCGGATGCGTTCCGCGCATGGATACTCAAGACAAAAGCGCCGGCGTATGTGGTGCAATTCAAACTAGACGGCGCAAGCCTTGAGCTGCAATACGAGAGAGGCAGCCTCATCCGCGCGGTTACCCGCGGAGACGGCGTTATCGGCGATGATATTACGCAGAACGCCTTGCGTATGGGCGGCGTCATTTCCAGCCTCAACACGGATTTTTCCGGCGGGGTCCGGGGCGAAGTGCTTATGCCCCATGCGGTATGGAAGGAAAAGCACATGAACAAGGCGAACTGCCGCAATGCGGCAAACGGCATCATGCGGCGCAAGGACGGCGTAGGCTGCGAAGACCTCGTTTTCCGCGCCTATGACGTGTCCGCAACCGGAAACGACGGCTTTTTTAAGCATGAAATTGAGAAAGTCGCATGGCTTACATCCCAGGGCTTTACGGTTCCCGAAACAAAGGAATTCACGGATGCGGAATCGATCATCGCCTACCGTGAAGAAATTGCGGACATGCGGCGCGATCTTGACGTTGACATAGACGGGCTTGTGATAAAAGACTGCGAAATCAACATGGACGACCTCCGCCGCGTCCGCCCTGAACGGCAAATCGCCTTCAAGTTTGAGCTTGAGAGCGCCTATTCCGTGCTTCGGGATGTGGAGTGGAGCGAGGCGGGCGCGACCTACACGCCGGTGGGCATCATCGATCCGGTGCGGCTTGCGGGAACAACCGTTAAACGGGCAAGCCTCAACAATCCCGGCGTAATCCGCGCCATGAATCTTAAAATCGGTTCGGTTGTATCGGTGGTGAAACGCGGAGAAATCATCCCCAAAATTGAACGTCTGGCGCCTGCGGGCGCGCTTCCCCATGAAGATGTACCAGAGGAAACGGACATTGTATTTCCCGCTACCTGCTCGGTATGCGGTACCGCGCTTGTTGACGAAGACTCCCGCCTATACTGTCCGAATACAGCGTGTCCCAAGTTGCTCCTTCACCGGCTGCACAAATGGATCAAAACGCTTGACATCAGGGAACTCGGCGATAAATTGATACGGCGGTTGTTTGACTCTGGCAGAGTTACCCATATATCTGATCTATACACGCTTACCGCCGATGAACTCGCCGTATTGGACTACATGGGAACAGTTTCCGCGAAGAAGGTCGTCAAATACATACGTACCGTGCAGGCGATACCGCTTGTCAAATTCATAGCGGGCTTTGATTTTGAGGGCGTGGGCGAGACGATCATGGAAAAGATCGCTGGTTTCGGCTTCAATACGCTTGAAAAACTCCGCGCCGCTGATGCGGATGCACTTGCCATTGTAGAAGGCATCGGGGAAGTAACGGCTAAAACCATCGTACAAGGGATGCGGCAAGCCGCTGCGGAAATGGATGCGGTGCTTAACACCGGCGTCATTACAATAGCGGCTCCGCCCGATGAATCAAAACAGCCGCTTAAAGGTCTCTCCTTCTGTTTTACCGGAGAACTCCTAACCATGAAGCGCAGCCAGGCTGAAGAGAAGGTGAATAGTTTGGGCGGTTCATCAAAAACGTCTGTGGTGAAGGGGCTTTCCTACCTTGTGACCAACGATACGGATTCAGGCTCGGCAAAAAATAGAAAAGCGCGCGATATGGGCGTGCCGATTATTGATGAAAAGCAGTTTCTTGCGCTTATTCATAACGCCGTGACCTCATGTTCAGTCGGCGCGGATATACCGGAGCCGCCGCGTTCTCCGGTACAGGGAGAACTGTTTTATAAAAGCCAATAAAGAGTTGAAGGCGACTCAAAAGCATCCGTTTTTGTTTTGTACAGTCTGGACGCGAGAATCTCCAAATTGTTCTCTTTCCCTATTGACACTTTTTACATGATGTAATATAGTTGCCCTACCTATAGCAAGTTGCCATAGTACACTATGAAGGAGGAAATTATGTTGACAGATATTCATGCGTTTCTAGTGTACGGCGCTATAGCCCCCAATCCCCCCCCCCCCCCCATTATAACTTAATTTTATTCAGGAA
>JAISMJ010000119.1 GCA_031276815.1 Treponema sp. | reverse complement strand
CGCCGCTCCGGTTGATGCCGCGATACTTCGCGGGGGCATACCCGCGATACGTCCGGTTACAAGGCGCAAACCCTGCCCCGCGCGTGTTTTTACATGAGTTAGAAAGCGTATTAAATGATGTACGAAAGTTATATATCGAGTTAGAAAAAGTATGACTCGAGTTAGAGAAAATATGACTCGAGTTAGAAAAGTTATAACTCGGGTTAGAAAAAAAATTTCTCGAGTTAGAAAAAGTATGACTCGGGTTAGAAAAAAAATTTCTCGGGTTAGAAAAAGTATAACTCGGGTTAGAAAAAAAATTTCTCGGGTTAGAAAAGTTATAACTCGGGTTAGAAAAGTTATAACTCGGGTTAGAAAAAAAATTTCTCGAGTTAGAAAAGTTATAACTCGGGTTAGAAAAGTTATAACTCGGGTTAGAAAAAAAATTTCTCGAGTTAGAAAAGTTATAACTCGGGTTAGAAAAAGTATAACTCGAGTTAGAAAAGATATGTCTTGAGTTAAACAGAGTATTACTTGGGATACAAAAAAAATACCGCGCGGTACGCCCGCCGCCTCCGTTACGAAAACCCGTACGCCGGCTAAAGCCGGATGCGCTTGCGGAGCGCGGTCTGAAACTTGCGGGGAACATTGCCCTACTATATACGGCGCGATATACGAGGGGGAAGGGGGGTATAGCGCCTCTTTCTTTCGAGGCGTGTCGAGTCGTTTCTTCGGGCGCGGAACATGAAAAAGACGGCGCGGTACCTGTAGTATTCATGCGTGTAAGTATAAAAATGGGGCTTTGTTTTGTCAAGCGATTGTGTTGAAAGTAGCGCGTTCACGCTGGCTTTCGTAAGCGGGCGGCGCGGCGCGGCGGGAGCGGCTGAGACGCGCCTTTGAAGGAACCGGCGGGTACGCCTTTTACGCCTTTTGCGCGGTTCGCTACCGCTGATCCCATTGATTCAACGCAAGCAGCGCGTTTCGCCGGATATGTTCCGGCGTAAGCCACGAAAGCCCCAGAGCGGTTCCCTTGAAAAACAAGCGTATCTCCCCATCGGTCATGGCAAGCATGATCCGCGCATCCGTATATGCGGGCAGTATGCCTTCAACGGTCGCCGCCCCTCTGATTGGTTTCTTGTTATGCGGACAGGCGTCCTGACACGCCGCGCAGCCGTAGAGCCGTTGCCCCCATGCTTCGGCGACTGACCGGGGGACGGAGTCCCCGTATCCTGACGCATACCACTGAATACACAGAGTCCGGTCAATGCCGCCGTCCCGCCGGATCGCATGGGTGGGACAGGCTTCCGCGCACAAGCCGCACGTACCGCAGGTGAACGGTTCGGGCGGATCGCTTTCAAGCGGGAAGGGGAGGGTCATTGCCGCGATAATGACAAGCGAACCCGCTTCGGGCGTTATAATAAGGCTGTTGCGTCCGGTTCCGCCAAGCCCGCACGCATGGGCAAGCGGTTTTTCCGGTATCGGGGAGTTGCAAAAAACGCGGTATTCGGAGCGGCGGGTACCGTACGCGCCGCCGCATACCTGTCTGAATGAGCGCGAGAGGTTTTGCAGGCGTTTGACCGCTTCTTTGTAATAGTTGCGCCGCGCGAAAGGCGCGATATACGCGCGGTATTTTTTTTCTATATCTTCTATGGCTGCTCTGTCTTCGTGGCGTTCTCCGGCGGGCGCATGATCCGGCGCGGCGGCTTGTTCATTGCCATAGGGCAGCGCCGCGACCAGCAAAGACGGCGAGCCGCTTCCATAGCGGGCTTTCAGATGAGCGGGCGCATGATCGGGAACCGTATACGGCGCAAGAATACGGGCGCGGCTGAATCCGGCGTCCAGCGTCATGGTACGCACCCGTTCTTTCAACGCCGGAAGCGTATTCATACCGCCGTGTTATCAGATAACGGGCGGCTTGGCGCTACGGGGCGGGGCGGCGCGGCGGCATAGTTCGCTATGTGGCGTATCAAAACGCCCGCCGCGTGTTTTATGTCTTCGCCGGAGCCGGTATGCAGGATCGTAATGCGGAATATCGCGGCTTCCAGCAGTCCGTAGAGCATTTCGTTGACGTCTTTTATCAGAAGCGGGCAGAATTCCCCGCGCTTTTCCCCTTCAATGATAATGCTTGAAAGAATATGACGCAGCCGTATGGTTCTGCGCCGGACATATCGTTCAGGATCGGCGTTGTTCTTGGCAAGGGTCCGCAAATACCCAAAGAGCGCGGTAAGGAGGCGTCCGTTTTCCATGATGGCGTCTATGAGGCGGTCAAAGATTGCGATGAGCCGCTCGGCGTAAGTGCGCGCGGCGTTTTTCTTGATGCGTTGGATGTCGGCTTCAACGTTGACTAGTAGTTGTTGTATGCTGTAATTAAATACGTCTTTCTTATTTTTAAAGTAGATATACAGGCTTGTACGGGTAACGGCGCACCGGTCGGCTATTTTTTGAAACGTCGTGTTTTCAAATCCCTGCTCAACAAACACATCAAGCGCTTTCTCCAGTATTTCTTTACGCCGTTTTTCATGTTCTACGATAATGGGCATGCGCCTATTATACCATGCCGTATTGAAAAAAGTAAGAATTTTTCGCTCCATTGGTGATTTCTGTACAGGAATCAGCTTTTTGACCGAAAAAAGACTCAAACGCCGGTTCATCGGTAATGACGCCGAGGTTCCAGCGGGGAAAGCGCTGCCGGAGTCCCGCCATGGCGGCGTATACGGCTTCCGCTTCCGTCTTGTCGCCCAAACGGACGCCATACGGCGGATTGGTGATGATGTATCCCGCGTCATCAACGGGCGCAACCGCGTCTTTCATGGGAAGCATCGTGAGCTGCGGCAGGAAGGGCAGCTTCAGCGCAGCCTGTATGCCGGACGGCGGCTTTTTCCCCAGCGCAATCCCATACGCCCTGCTGATATTTGACGCGGCTATGGAAATGGAACGGGAATCCGCATCGCTTCCATAGATGCGGATCACGCGGTTCACGTCAATCTGCGCCCGTAATTCTTCGCGCACCGCATGTTCTACGCGGTCATCATGAAAGGCGAGACCGGAGACCGCAAATGTCCGCATCATACACGGCGCCATATTCCACGCATACAGCGCGGCTTCTATGGCAATGGTTCCCGCCCCGCAAAACGGATCGTACAGGGGAAACTTTCTGCGCCAATTCGCAAGCAGCAGCAGCGCCGCCGCCGTCGTCTCCCGCAGCGGCGCAACGCCGCCTTCGGTCCGATAGCCGCGCTTGAAAAGCGGATCGCCCGACAGGTCAAGCAGCACGGAAGCCTGATTTTTTTCGATATATACCCGTATGTCCGCGACAAAACCCGTTTCAGGCAGCCGGCTCATCTTGTATTTCTCACAGAGCCGCCCCGCCGCCGCCTTGTGAACAACGGCTTGTATGGCGGTTTCCGCCGTTAAGAGAGAACGGTTTGTCCGAACCTTGCCGACACGGATTCCCGCGCCTTTGGGAATAACGTCTTCCCAGGGGATTGACCGTACGCCTTCAAAGAGCGTGTCAAACGTATCCGCCGGAAACACGGCGGTCTCAAGGAGAATCCTGTCGGCTGTACGCAGCGACATGAGCGCGCGGTATATGCCCGCGAGATCGGAACGGAAGCGCACGTTACCGAACCGTCCCTCAATGACGGGAAACCCCAGCTTGCGGAGCTCATTGGAAAGCGGCTTTTCGGCTCCGACCGCGCAGAAGGCGGTAAGCGTTGTATTAAAAGCGGTCTCTGTCTTCATGGTATCTTTTTCCATCAAATCCCCAAATTCTCCGCTAATTCCGCCGCAAGATGTTCAGGACTGAACAACGCTTCGGTATGTTTGCGTACATCATTACACGGATTGCCAGATACGTTTTCATGGTTTTCAATGGCATATCCCCACTCTTTAAGAATTTCAGTTGCGGAGGTTATGACTTTTGCGCCTTGTTCCGCAAGTTTTGCCGTACCTGTTCCACAAGGAGAACCGGTCTGTGTTACCCATAGATCGCGGTTTTGTTCAAGCGCATACCGCGCCGTTATCAGCGCGCCTGATTTTTCCGGCGCTTCTACAATAAGCACCCCTCGCGCAAGCGCGGATATGATCCGGTTCCTTGCGGGAAACTGCCACTTCGCGGGGCGGGTGCCCGGGGGGTATTCGCTGAGTAAGCCGCCGTCCCGCTCAAGGATGCGCCGCGCAAGAAGGCGGTTCGCTTTTGGATATATCTCGTCAGGGCTTGAACCGAGTACCGCAAAGGTCGCTGTGTTCGTTTCAAGGCAGCCTCGATGGGACATGGCGTCAATACCCAAAGCAAGTCCGGACACCACCGAATAGCCCATGCCGCCGAATTCGCGGGCGATGGTGAACGCAGCCGCGGAAGCGCCCGCGCTCGGATGCCGCGTTCCTACCATCGCAATAAGCGGAACTTCGGGATTAGGGAGCGTTCCTCTGTAAAAGAGTACTACCGGCGGATCGTAGATTTCGCGGAGAAGGGGAGGGTAGGCGGCATCACCCCATGCAATGAAATGAATATGCCGTTTTTCAGCATCCTCCGCGTCTTTTTCCGCTAGAGACCGGATGGCATCCATTGTGAAAGCCGTTTGAATGGGATGTCCTATAATTCGCGCAAGCTCTATATCGGAAGATTTGAAAAAAACGAGGTCGTTTTGTGAAGAGAAGAAATCATACAACGCTATTTTATCATGAGCTTTAACCGGAAGATGTGCAATACTTAATGCGAGAAGACTTTTTCTAATATCACCCATTCATTGTCCTAATACGTGTTGTTTCAACTCATTAGCCTGCGTACGTTTATCTTTGTTTTTGCTGACAGTCAGTATTCCCTCGTACTGCTCTATTGCCCGCTGGTATTCGCCGATGGTATAATATGCCCGCGCCAGTACAAACATGGCGTTAGCTGCGCCCTCAGGATTTCCCGAATTAAGATCGATGTAGCGTTGGAGATAGGGAATAGCGTCAAATGACCGGTCAAGCTCAAATACATAGAGAATACCGAGTCCGTACAGCGGCTTATCATAGCGTTCATTCAGTTCAATAGCGCGTAAATAGCCCTGTTCGGCGAGTCTGTAATACTCTTCGCGTTGTTTTTCATTCGCTGTACCTTGAAAATCCAGTAATGACTTTGCCATTATGCCTGCGGAAACGCCGGTCATGTAAAAAAGCGCGGCGTCTTCCGGATTATACTGAATGGCGTTTTGCAGCGCGTTCAAAGCTTCGCCGTGCTGATTCTTATCTTGTAGCCGGGCGGCAAGTATTTTCCAATACGTTCCCGCTTTTGTACTTGCATTTATAACCTGATCGAGTTCTTGTTCATACGCCGCAATGGTTCTTTTAAGATCGTCAATGGTTTGAGCGCCCTTGCTATTGCTTATATCCGCTATCTTTGCCGCTTCCTGAGAACGGACTGACATTTTCCACAACATGGTACCGCTGATGACAAGCAACGCGATTCCGGCAATCACAATGATACCAATGATAGTTTCTTTTTTCATATTTTTCTCCTACTTCTTCCATTTTTTTAGTTTCGGTAAGAATTGTCTGTGACTCTCTTTAAGACGGGAATTTACATGCGTGTAAATTTGCGTTGTAGTTAAATCCGCGTGTCCTAAAAGCTCCTGCACACTCCGCAAATCCGCGCCGCCAGCCAGCAGCTCAGTGGCAAAAGTATGCCGTAATGTATGCAGTTTAGAGCTGATACCCATAAGTTCTGCTATAAGCGCATAATTCTTCCAAATACCTTTTCTTGAAAGTCTTTTACCATTTCTGCTTAGAAAAAGGGCTTTCGAGTACTTCTTGTTTCTAATGAGTGTAGGACGCGCTTCGTCAAAATACCGTCTGAGCCATATTTTCGCCTGTTCTCCAAAAACCACAAGCCGCTCCTTACCGCCCTTGCCGCGTACTTTCACAACGCCTTCAGACGCAATATCATTACAATTAAGGGAAACTGCCTCGGAAATACGCATTCCTGATGAATAGATAAACTCGTAAATGGCGCGGTTGCGAATGCCGAGCGGCGTTTTCGTATCGACCCGCGCAAGCATACGATCCACCGTTTCTTTGGTCAGGACCGCCGGCAGATGCTCCGAGCGTTTCGGCATCTCAAGGACATCCGCGGGATTATCGGTTCTGATATGTTCATCAATTAAAAACCGGAAAAAAGAGCGTAACACTGATATGACCTTTGCTACAGTACGCGCATTTATATTGTTTACAGACTGTCTTTTCTCAAGATATGCACCCAACTCAAGCGCTTGCACCTGAGACATGTCCAGAGACTCACTAGTAAGCCATTGTAAAAAAAATTGAATCTCCGACTCATACGTTGAAGCGGTAAGTATGGAGTGGCGTTCCATTGCAACGAGTCTTGTCCGGTATCTTTCCAGTATACTTTGCAAATTACTGCCTTTCTCTAATTCTTTCAATTATTCGAGTTTTTAAT
This sequence comes from Treponema sp., assembly GCA_031276815.1. Taxonomy (GTDB): domain Bacteria; phylum Spirochaetota; class Spirochaetia; order Treponematales; family Breznakiellaceae; genus JAIRKH01. The sequence goes on along the minus strand of JAISMJ010000119.1, from coordinate 9,125 downwards.
TACGATTTTTAGAAATTTGTAGAGGGGGGCTTACCCCGAGACGTATCAAAAGTTCCTACGCAGAATCGCCGGTTTGTCATATTCATCTTCGGTAAAGATATTTGGTCTATTTGGAGCACCGCCAGGTATACGTCTATCACCAATAATCTCTTTCCATTCATCAGGTTTGATGTAATCTCCGTCTCCGCTTCCGTTTCTTTTCCCAGGTCTCTCTGGCTTCTCAATCGGTTGCGCTTTACCTTTTTGAAAGCCTGTCGCAATAACTGTTACCCGTAGTTGATTGTCCAATGTCAAATCTTGGCTTGCGCCCGCAATAATAATAGCATCCGGATCGGCGTTTGCCGTGATGATTCTGACCGCTTCGTCAAGTTCGGTTAGGGCAAAATTTTTATCGCCGGTAACATTAACCAAAATTCGAGTTGCGCCTTCGATAGATGTATCTTCAAGCAAAGGGTTATCAATGGCTGATGACGTCGCTTCAGCAACGCGGTTATCGCCGGCTCCGTACCCTATGCCCATCAATGCTTCGCCCTGTTCCTTGATGGTAGTCTCAAAATCCGCAAAATCAACATTGATGAGTCCGGTCCCGGTGATAATATCGGAAATACCTTGTACCGCCTGACGAAGCACATCATCCGCCTTGAGGAAAGCTTCCACAATAGGCGTGTTTCTTCCTACAATACTTAACAGATGCTGGTTAGGTATCACAACAAGCGTATCAACCGCTTGCTTCAGTTTAGCAATACCTTCATTAGCAAGATTCATCCGATGGCGCCCCTCAAACTCGAATGGTTTGGTAACTACCCCAACGGTAAGCGCCCCTACTTCGCGTCCAATCTGGGCAATAACCGGAGCCGAACCCGTACCCGTACCGCCACCCATACCCGCAGTTACAAAGATTAAATTCGCGCCTCGCAGGGCGTCGGCTATTTTTTCTCTATCCTCGTTTGCGGCTTTCTCTCCGATTTCCGGCTTTCCCCCTGCACCGAGTCCTTTTGTCAGTTTCGATCCAATTTGTACCTTGATATTAGCTTTACACTTATTCAAATCCTGAACATCGGTATTGGCAACGATAAATTCCACCCCATGGAGACCACATTCAATCATACGATTGACCGCATTGGAACCTCCTCCTCCGGTACCGATCACTTTAATATACGCAGTTGTTGGGTTTAAGATTTTTTCATCAAGCACTTCAACATTCATACACCCCTCCCTACTTTTTCTTGCATTGTATAGGCTTTTTCAATTATTATCAAGAGGGTTTTGTTATAAGTTACCATTTACCATAATCTCACACAAAATCGTTTCCAAGCCACGCAAAGAATTTATCAATAAGGGAATGTAGTCCAGAGAAACCTTTCTTTTCATGCGCCGGACGCGCCGATCGTGAAGGACGTATATCTACTTCTGGGTTTGCCGACATGTACGCCTGCTGTTCACGTTCAAAGCCTAGAAGTAATAACCCAACGGCTGTTGAGAAAACGGGGCTGCGGTATTCTCCGGAAAGACCGGCAATAGGAAGAGGAATTCCTATACGTACCGGTACCTTAAAGATATGCGCTGCAAGTTCGGCGACTCCCGATAAGAGAGCGCCACCGCCAGTAAGCACAATACCTGCTCCAAGAGGTCTGTTGAAGTACACCTTATCGAGTTTTTCCTTCACCATCAGAAAAATTTCCTCCATTCTAGGACGTATGATGGCTAAAATTTGAGAACGTGGTATGAGCATCGGCGGTCTTCCACCGACACCCGGCACTGGAATATCAGTATCAGTATCCATGACGCCTTCCCAGCAACAGCCATCCTCTATCTTGAGTTTTTCCGCCATATCGTAGGAAATAGCCTTCATCTTTGAAATATCGCTTGTGACAAGCGTACTTCCTACCGGTATTGAGATATTGGAAAAAGGCACCCCCTCTGAATAGACCAATACGTCTGTGGTACCACCACCCAAATCAATGAGCGACACCCCCATTTCCATTTCTTCTGGCGTAAGCACCGCTCTGCCTGCGGCAAGCGTCTGTAGCACAACTTCATTCGCTACAAGTTTCGCCCCATTGACGCATTTGATAAGATTCTGCTCGCTGGTAACCGAACAGGTGATAATATGCACATCAGACTCAAGACGTACACCAATCATGTTGAGTGGATCACGGATACCTTTCTGATTATCAACAGTAAAATTCTGCGGGATAACCTGTAAGATACGCCTGTCCATCGGAATCGCCACTGCCTTTGCGGCATCTATGACGCGGTCTATATCGCTCTGTGCGATTTCTTTCAGATTTTTGTTGTCTTTGTTTCTTCCGGTAACCCCAACAACGCCGCGTGAATTGATGCCTTCAATATGATTTCCTCCAATACCGGGCCAACAAAGCCGCACCTCATGCCCGCCCATTACTTCAGCCGCGTCAACTGCATTCCGTATTGATTGAACAGTCGCCTCTATATTTACAACGACCCCTTTTCTGAGACCTGTTGAAGGGCAGACTCCTACTCCGATAATTTCAACTTGTCCCCGTTCATTGGGTTCGCCCATCATAGCGCATGTTTTAGTTGTGCCAATATCTAAACCCAAAACAAAATTATCGTTAGTCATTAACGGAAGCCTCCTCCTTGAGGAATAAATACCGGATCATTAGAACGATAATCAATCTCATTGGTGAGATACCGCGGATCTTCTTCCACGGTTTTGACGGCAAGTAACATTCTACTGATATAAGCATCATCAAGCTCCGCTCTCATACGAACTTTAATAGAAGATAATCTAATATATACAATCAGATCGTATAGATCGAACTTGTACGATCCCGCTATCTTCCAGTCTATCTCAATTTCAGATATATGACTGAGTAAATCGGGCGATAGACTCGACATCCTCCTCATCAACGCGGTAACGGAAGGAATACATTGATATCCTGCATAAGGGGTCTGCATAGCGGGATCGGTAATGAGCGGAAGATACATATTCGAAGCGGACCTGCCTTTTTCAAACACCCTACCGGTCTCATCAATATATTGAAGAAGTCCGGTATTACCGGTGCGCGATATAATCATAGCGACAGGCTTTCGGGCTTCAATCTTAATAACAAGTCTATCAGGAAAATATTTCCCAACCTCGACATCTTTTATTGCGGCAATGGCAAGCAGGTTCGTTTTCACTTGCGCTTCATGAAGCGTCCAGTAGGTCTGATTTTTAATACCGGCTCTTGTCAGAATATCCGCCCGTTCCATATTGGGAATTTCAGTTACATCAATGCGTGAAATAGGTAAGAAAGATCTTCCTCCATAAACAATACCGCCTGAAAGAAGGGCAATAGTAAGTACAAAAATAGCGCTTGCGAAAAGCCCAAAAATTACCTTTCTTTTTTGAGCTGGTATCCTATTTATGAGTAATTTTAAAGCTATTCCATTATCTATCAATGAACCTTCTTTTGCCATATTTATAATTATACATATTCTTTACAAGTTTGTGAAGCCTAGTTGAGATTATTTTCAAGGAAATTTGCCGCTAAACATAGTTGCGTACCAGCGCGGGGATCCCTTGCGAAGAACGTCCCTCCGGTGTATGCTTATTGCTGAAAAAAAGAATAAGTATGAATATGAATAAACATAATATGCGGAACACAGTCCCGCTGCGTACCATTACGTTGAAAAACAGAGAGCTTGGTTTAACTACGCTTCCCCACATACATTTGCAGTGGTTTGCAGCGGAAGACGAAGGACGTACTGAAGAACCGTCCGAATACAAGATACGCAAGGCGCGAGAAGAAGAAGGGAGAGTTGCCAAGAGTCAAGAACTTATTGGATCATTGGTGTTGCTGATTCCGGCTATGACGCTGCTATTTCTTGCCCCGTCTATGCTGAAAAACTTTGTCGAAATGCTCCGGTTTTTTCTGTCAATGGCAACAGAAATCGATCCGGCGAAAGACAGGACGATTGCCGTTATCGCGCTGCGCTATTTTATCAAACTATGTCTGCCCATTATCGTGGTAGCCATGGTATCAGCTATCTTTGCGAATATGGTACAGGTAGGTTTCCTCTTCACGACCAAGCCCTTGATGCCGAATTTCTCCAAGATACTGCCACACTTCGGCAAATACTTTCAAAAAACGCTTTTTTCATTAGAAGGTCTCTTTAATTTTATTAAATCTATTATTAAAATGCTTATTATCGGTTTAATTGCATTTCTGCTCATTAGATCAAAAATCAATGTGCTTACGAATATGCAAACCATGAATTTATGGAAGAGCGTAACTACTGTGGCAATTCTGGCTATCCAACTGCTTATCATTTCGGCATTGTTTCTGCTTTTCCTCTCCATTCCTGATTATATGTTTCAGCGGTGGCAGTATAGGGAGTCGCTCAAGATGTCCAAGAAGGAAGTCGAGGAAGAACGGAAGATGTACGAAGGCGATCCGTATGTGAAAGCGCGGCTCAGACGGCGTATGCGGCAGATTCTAAGCAAAAATATGGCTATCAATGTCGCTAAAGCCGATGTGGTAATCACAAACCCGACGCATGTTGCGGTGGCGCTGGAGTACCATATAGGGGAAGGCGGCGCTCCTATTGTTACGGCAAAAGGCGAAGACGAAATGGCGTTCCGTATTAGACGTATTGCACTTGACAACGAAGTGCCTATTGTGGAGAATAAACCTTTGGCGCGCGCCCTGTATGCTGATACCAAAATTGGCGATGAAGTGCCGGAGCAGTATTGGCAGGCGGTTATTCTGGTGCTACAGAAGGTATGGGCGATTAACGAAGAAAGGCGAAAGAATGTCCATTGAAGTAAAAAGAAAAAATATGACGGATGTAATAAAGGCAGTCGGCATAACGGCAATTTATCGGGCGGTAGGTGATGGGAAAACGTTCTGATATTGTACTTGCGGCGTGTGTTGTGTCAGTAATACTGATGATGATTATTCCGCTCCCTACGATTATACTTGATATATTAATGGCGTTAAATCTCGTTCTCTCTATACTGATTCTTATGATAGTACTCTATACCAAGAAAGCGACTGATTTCAGCCTGTTTCCGGCGGTACTGCTTGCGGTTACAGTATTCGGGCTGGCATTGAATATTTCCTCCACACGGCTTATATTGACCAAGGGCGCTGCATTTGACGGCAGCATGATACGGGCGTTCTCTTCCTTTGTGGTAGGTTCATCAAACTCAATGGACGGGCTGGTGGTAGGCTCTATCATATTTGTTATATTGATAGTCGTACAGGTGGTAGTGATAACAAAGGGAGCTACCCGCACCTCGGAAGTGGCGGCGCGGTTCACCTTGGACGCCATGCCGAACAAGTATATGGCGATTGATTCGGAGTATAGTTCCGGCGCTATTACCGAAGAGGAAGCCCGCAGGCGCAAAGCCGAGGTGCAGCAAGAGGCGGATTACTACGGCTCAATGGACGGCGCGAGTAAATTTATTTCGGGCTATGTGAAAGCCGGTATTTTTATTACTGTAGTGAACATCATAGGCGGCATAATTGTCGGGACTGTGATGCATGGCGAGCCGCTTGGGTCTGCGGTGAACAACTACATACGGTTTACCATAGGGGACGGACTGCTGTCTCAGTTTCCATCCCTGCTTGTGTCCACCGCAGTCGGTATCGTAGTATCACGAGCGGCGACGCCCGGCGATCTGGGACAAGAGATAAGCGTACAGTTTACTCGTGATGCTCGTATTTATTGGATTGCGGCGTTTGTACTGCTCGGTCTTGCCTTACTACCGGGTTTTCCGCATGTTGTGCTGTTCGGCATGGCTACGCTTGTCGGATATTACGCCTATACCATTTCCTTAAAACAACAGCGGAAAGCGCATACCGAAGCGGTGGAGGCAGGAAAGACCATGAAGCCAAAAGAAGATACGGGTGATATGCCTCCCATCGTGCCGCTTGATGCGCTTTCTCTTGAATTGGGCTATGGGCTTATTCCGCTTGTCGATAAGGACAAGGGCGCGGAACTGCTTGAACGAGTGCAGGGCGTCAGGCGGCAGTCTGCCCTTGAGCTGGGCGTGGTTATTCCCAGGATACACATCATTGACAACATGGCGCTTGAACCTTCCGAATACTGCTTCAAGATACGGGGCGTTGATACCGGCAGAGGTAAAATACGCATGAATTACTATTTATGCATCAATCCCGGCTATGTAAAAGAAGAATTGCACGGTGAAAAGACGCGGGATCCGGCATTCGGTTTGCCCGCCGTGTGGATAAGCGATGAGAAGCGAGACGAGGCTGAACGGCTGGGCTATACGGTTGTTGATCCGCCCACTATTATTTCAACGCATCTGACCGAGATCATCAAACGGAACGCAACGGAAATATTGGGACGTCAGGAAACGCAGGCTATCATCGAAACTCTAAAGAAAGAGTACCCTGCGGTTGTCGAGGAAGCTATAGGCACAAAGGCGTTAAGTCTTGGAGAAATCCAAAAAGTGTTGCAGAATCTTCTAAAAGAGCAGGTTTCAATCCGTAATATGGTAACGATTCTGGAGGCGCTTGCCGATTACGCGCCACTGACGCACGACATCCGCTTCCTTACGGAAAAAGCCCGTCAAGCGCTCGGCAGGCAAATTTGCCACCGCTATGCCGATGAGAATAAGATTCTCCACGTCTTACTCATTGAGCATAGTCTTGAACAGAAAATCGTAGACAGTAAGGTCGAAACGAGTTCCGGCGTTGTGTCTGCGCTGGAGCCTTCGATGCAGCGCGCATGGATAAAGGCGTTGAACCGTTCCATAAGCGCCATTCAGGAACATGGGTATTTGCCGGTCATCGTATGCGCGGAGCAGGCGCGTTTCCTTGTCAAATCATCAACCGAGCGGGAGATGCCTGAACTGGTAGTGCTGTCCGTGCCGGAGATTTCCTCCGATATTACCCTTGAATCATTAGGTACAATACGGCTGGAATAAAGAACCTCCTCAAAGGATTGAGAAGGTTCTTTTCTTTGGACGACCTCTTGTATCTATTTCAATAGGTCTCTTCCATAACTGGTTAAAAGACTCTCTATCTCCTCATAGGGGACGAGCGTTTCCACCTGTCCGCGCACATAGGGCGCTATCTCATAGGGATTCCAATGAAAAACCACACCGGACGACGCGCCTTCGCGCAGCGCGAGGGAAAAGCCGGATGGCATTTCGATAACATCTTCCAGAAAACCATTTTCGCTTAAAGGCGCTTCCGAGGTTAAACCTTCGTCCTTGCGGAGGCGCAATTCTACGATTTGTAACAAATCCGCATGAGCATCCAGCGGAATTATGTCGTTCAAGATCACATAATGAGGTGTGTTTCCGTCTTTGCCAATTTTGTCAAAGAGATAAAACTCCTCTCTTTGATCGCCGTGAGCGCCGCCGGTATACTCGTAGCGCGTCCTTTTTACCTGTACAACACGTCCTACATCAGCCGCTTCTATGGTTTCGATGTATTCCCAGTTAAAGGATTCGCCGTACGATTTTTCCCTTCCGTCAGCGGCGTTGGCGTAGCGTTCTTTCCACGAGTCGATGAGGGTATCGCCATACCTTGCAGGCACTAAACCGTCATATAAAACGCGGTATATACATTCCTGCAAACCGACGTTTCCTACAAATTCAAGCGCATTGAGCGATATGCTCATTCGTGGACTATGTTCAGCTCTATCAGGAAAAAGAAAAATCGTTTTTTCCTGTACGTACGGACTAAAATCAGCAGCGCTTTTTGGAACGCTCCGGCATGAGATCAACGCCATGAACGGCAGTATAAAAAAAATTGTGAGATACTTCATATATGAGAACATACTACACATATTCATAGATAGTCAATAGTTTTTTTCAAAGTGGAGATAGTTACGCACTACGAATACACTGCGTAGGTACCGTCTAAATCAAAGAAGCGGTCTTTTTGAAATACAGATTGTTATAAACAAAGTGAATAGTGGGGAAAGCTCGGAGTAAAAGTTCGCAATTATCACTGTAAAGACTGTGGACGCCAATTTATAAGCGACCATGCAAGAATCTATCAAGATTGTCTTTTCTGGGTAGTCGCTCTGGTCAAAATCATGTTTGTCTGGGGAATGGGCATACGAGACATTAGTACCGTACTGAACATCAGTATCATCACAGTCTTAAAAGTACTGAAATCGACCAAATAGACCATAAGACCGGAGAGAAGGTACTATGCTTATCTTAAAATAGACGAGTTTTGGACGTATGTGGGAAAAAATGGGAAAAAGAGGAACAAAATATGGCTTATATACGCGTATCACCGAGGAAGCGGGGAAATTGTGGCGTTTGTATGGGGAAAGCGGGACATAAAAACCACTCAAAATTTGAGAAAAAAGGATAAAACGGCTGAGGATACGCTTTGACCGGATGTCGACCGATGTTTGGGACAGAGCTTTTTGTCAGCCTTCATGGAGGACAAACATGATAGGGGAAAAAAAGCATACGGTGAGGATAGAGAGGACTCATTGCCGATTGAAGCATCGGGTAAGGCAGGTATTTCGGATGACCTGTTGTTTTTCCAAGAAGCTTTGTTCAACCATATGGAAAGCGTTTGACATGGCTTTCTTTTACATCAATTATGGCTTTATTTGAGGCTCATCATACTTTGTGGATCACCTCCTAAATGTCCTTGCGAACGACGATACCCCGCCCTTCAGGGCGGGGAGCGTCATGTGCGCCCGGCATGGGGAGTAACTTGGCGGTGAAAGTCCGCTACACGCTTGGTAGTAGGAAGTGGTAGCCAAAGGCAAGGGTGTCCGTCGTGAGGTGGAATCTGAAGGAAGCCTGCGAACAGTAGTTCGCTTGGGCAAAGTCCCGAACCGACGGACAGAAATCGCATATAAGGCAGTACAGGGCGGACGAGCTTGCATGACAAAGCAAAGTCCGATACTACCCGAACCCGCGGACTAAAGTCCGAGTGGTGTAAATGCGGCGGTAGCATGGGACGAAGGTTACTGGCTCTTACCCGGGGAGGTCTTGCACACACCTGGAACGGCGACTGACGAACCGTCCCGCCGTACCGGAACCTATGCGGTAACGTATAGCTGAGGTGCAAGAAGTCAGCAGAAGCCATAGTACCGTGAAGGGGGAAGTCCCGTGTCGAGGGAGAACGAACGGAGCGGGAAGGGCCGAACAA
>JAISMJ010000099.1 GCA_031276815.1 Treponema sp. | reverse complement strand
TCACAGAATGATCTAATTCTGCCGTAGAATGATCTAATTCTATCATAGACCTGGTCCATTCAGTCGTAGACCTGGTCCATTCTGTCATGGAACTGGTCAATTCTGTTATAAAACTGGTCCATTCCGCCATAGAATTGGTCAATTCAGTCACAGAGTGATTCAATTCCGTCACAGAATGATTCAGTTTCGCCGTAGAATGATCCAATTCCGTCACAGAATGATTCAGTTTTGTCACAGAATGATTCAATTCTGTCACAGAATGATTCAGTTTTGTCGTGGAACTGGTCAATTCCGTCACAGAATGATTCAGTTTTGTCGCGGAACTGGTCAATTCTATCACAGAATGATCCAGTTTAGACGTAGAAATCGTCGTCTTCGCCGAAGCGAAAAACGCGAATTTCGGATCATATATGAGCGATACGCGGACGCGCTGGCAATATATAAAGAAGAAAAAAAGAGTACGGTATATATTTATATGATTACAAACTATACGGGGGGGGGGGGGGGCTTAATGCCGTTACCGGCGGGACGGCTGCACGGCAGCGGAAAAAATCCACCATGAGGCTTGTCCATTTTTCTACTAACGCTCCTTTCATACTTTTTGCTTATCCGCAATGTTCTTTATGTATTAAAATCATACTCCCTTTGTTCGCGTGTGTCAAGTCTTTTTTTGATTTTTTTCAAAAAGTAACGCGGAGTATTATTCAGACGCGCGTACGCTGGTTCGGATGCGCGGAGCGGCTATCCGCATTGGCGGCGGTTCGTTTCCGCTAAATGAACAACCCTCCCTTGACAAATCTTTTTTTCTACCATACATTTTATATATGGTATCGAAAATTATGATCCGTATCTTAGCGGGCTTTGTTATGCTCCTTATTGTAGTAATCGGCGTGAGCGTGGGTTTGGCGCTTGCGGAAACCGTGAACATGCGGAATCAGGAAAATTTTCAGGAATTCTCTCCGGCTTTACCGACTAAAATACTCGATAGACACGGGGTACTCATTACGGAGTTTTCCGCGGATGAGAAGCGGGAATTGGTACCGTTAAGCTTCCTGCCCCAGCACCTTATCAATGCGACTCTGGCGCGTGAAGACCCCGAGTTTTACCGGCACAGGGGGTTTAGTATACGGGGTATTGCGCGCGCCTTGTACGGGCAGATTACCGGACAAAACTTGGGCGGGGGTTCAACCATTACGCAGCAAGTCGCCGGCACCCTGTACACTGACCGGACCGAGTATTCTCTGAGGCGGAAGATATGGGAGCTTTGGTATGCCATACAAATGGAACGGCGGTATACCAAGAACGAAATTCTTGAAATTTACCTTAATTATATGTATATGGGTCCCGGCGTGTACGGCGTCGAGGCGGCGAGTAAATACTTTTTCAATCACAGCGCGAAAGATATAACGCTGGCGGAATCCGCCCTGCTCGTTATTCAGCTCTCAAGTCCCGCGAAGTACAATCCGCTGGACAATCCCAATGTCGCAATGGAACGGCAGCGCGCGGTGCTGGACAAAATGATCGCGTTAGGGTACGCCACCAAAGAGGAAGCGGATGCGTCCTTCCGCGAGTACTGGGATAATTACGACTATACCCGGCAGTCTGTCGCCGCGTATTATCACCGGGAGGATAAGGCGCCGTGGTTTAGCGAATATGTACGCCGCGAGCTTGACGGCATGATGTACGGTACCATGGACTATTACCGTGACGGGTATACGGTGCTTACGTCGCTTGATCTGGCGCACCAAGAAGCGGCTGAGAAATATATGGCGCAGGGGCTTGAAAAGGCGAACAAGGTGTACAACGCTTCACGCGGCAACCGTTTTGTCTATGCCGAACGTACGTTTTTCCCCATCGTCAACCTCCTTTCCGTGTTTTTTGATATGGGCGGCATTTATGGAACCGCCGCGGCGCGGAACGAAGCGCAGGCAATGAACCGGTATACCAAGACCATCAACCCCCTTGTTGATATGGCGGCGGTGTTTTTTGATCTTGACGATCTCAAGACGCTCACCAGTAAAGGTTTTGCGGATTTGAAGGATCAAGCCGACCAAAACCTTGTTGAAGGCTCGCTTGTTTGTATAGAAAACGAAACCGGATACATTACCGCGATTGTGGGCGGTTCAAAGTACGACGCCGCAACCAACCAGCTTATCCGGGCAACCCAGGGGCGGCTCATGCCCGGCAGTTCATTTAAGCCCCTGTACTATTCGGCGGCGCTTGATACCAGAAAGTTTACCCCTTCCACGCTCATTTACGATATTCCCATCGTCTTCCACAACGAAGACGGCACTCCCTATATACCGCTCAACTTCCGCGGCGAATGGAAAGGTTCTGTGCTGTTCTACGACGCCCTAGCTCAATCTATGAACGTGCCGTCCCTCAAGGTGCTTGACGGCATCGGGTTTGACGTAGCAATTAACCGCGCCGCTTCCCTTATGGGTATCACCGATCCCGACGTCATACGCCGCACCTTCCCGCGTGTGTACCCAATGGGACTCGGCATCATATCCGTAGCGCCTATTCAGATGGCGCGGGCGTTTGCGGTTTTCGCCAATCAGGGAAGGGCGGTAACGCCTCTTGCAATACGGGTAATTGAAGACAGGAACGGCAAGGTACTCATTGATAACGAGCGCGCCGTACGGCTTGCCCAGCAAGAAAAAGGCAAGGATATTCAGATTATCAGCCCGCAGAACGCCTATGTTATGACGTCTCTGCTGAGAAAGACCGTGGAAGCCGGCACCCTGCGGTCCGGTTCCGGCTATGGCTCGAAATTTGTGTTTAAGGATGAAAACGGCGAGGCGTTCCGTATACCGGCTGCCGGAAAAACCGGCACTACTCAAAACTGGTCGGATGCATGGACCGTCGGGTTCACCCCGTATTATACGACCGCAATCTGGTTCGGATTTGACAGACCCGGCAACTCCCTAGGGCTTGACCTTACGGGAGCGACTCTCGCTGGTCCCGTATGGGGCGATTTCATGCGGGACATTCACCAAGGGCTAGCCAAAAAAGATTTTGTCCGCCCCGTAACAGGCGTTGTTGACGTTACGGTGTGCGCCAGGTCCGGGCTTATTCCAACCGAATCGTGTAACGAAGGAACGGTTACGCTGTCGTTCCTGTCCGGTACGCAGCCGGATAGATACTGCGATATACACAGTACCGATACTCTTTTTACCGGCATAACGGGCAACAGAATGAGCGCCGGCATGTTTTCAGGCGGCGCGACCATTGATGCGGACAACGGCTTACCTTCCCTGCCTGCGGGTCTCTTTGACGATATGTCTCTTTTTAATGAAGCGGCTGAAGAAGAAACCGATCCCGATTATGGGCTGGATATGCCGGATTATAACCCGTTGTTAGACTGATTCTCTCATATATAGTCTAATATATAGTGAACAGGAGGTTCATGTGGAAAAATCACTTTCAAAGTACTTTTGGGTCTTTGTAGGTCCTACGCTGCTTGCATTTGTCATAGCGTTTGTCTTACCGTTCTGTATGGGTATTGTTCTGTCATTCACGAAGTTTACCACCGTGCTTGACGCTCAATGGATTGGATTGAGCAACTATGTTCGCGCTTTCTCCAATCAAGATTTCGTGAACGCGCTCGCTTTTTCAGCGCGGTTTACTGTGGTGTCCGTGCTGTTCATCAATGTACTCGCCTTTACCCTTGCCCTGCTCCTGACGCGCGGCTATAAAGGCACGAATGTGTTCCGCACGCTGATATTCATGCCTAATCTCATCGGCGGCATCGTGCTTGGGTATATTTGGCAGTTCATCATCAACGGGTACCTCAGTATATTTGGGGTTACGATCACGGTTGATCCCGCCTACGGGTTTTGGGGTCTCGTGATCCTGAATAATTGGCAGTACGCGGGGTATATGATGATCATTTTTGTCGCGGGTATTCAGAACATACCGGAAGAACTCATGGAAGCGGCGACAATTGACGGCGCGGGTAAAGTAACGACGTTGACGCGCATCACGATTCCGCTCATCATGCCGTCCATCACGATCACGATGTTCCTCTCAATTACCAATTCGTTTAGGATGTTCGATCAAAACCTCTCGCTCACCGCCGGACTGCCGGCAAAGCGTACCGCCATGGTTGCCCTTGATATTTACAATACCTTTTACAGCCGCAACGGGTGGGAAGGGGTAGGACAGGCGAAGGCAGTACTGTTTTTCATTATGGTGGTGATCATTTCGCTTATCCAGCTTTCCATTACGAGAAAACGGGAGGTAGAGAATTGAACGCTTCACATCTTCTAAAGGAACATCCCGCAAAAAAAGCGCTGGTTTTTACGGTTCTGCTACTTGCGTCTTTGGTATTCGCCGCTCCTATTCTGCTTATACTGATGAACTCGTTTAAGGGAAAACTCTTTATTTCTGACGCGCCCTTTGCGTTTCCATCCGCAGCGTCCTTTATTGGACTCGATAACTACATACATGGCATTGCCGCAACCGGCTTTCCCGTCGCGTTCTGCTGGTCATTGTGTATCACGGTGTTTTCCGTAGCGATCATCGTGCTTTTCTCAAGCATGACCGGCTGGTACATAACGCGGCAGCACAAGGGTTTCAATAAGATGCTGTACTTTGCCTTTGTATTTGCCATGATAGTGCCGTTTCAGATGGTGATGTTCCCGCTCACAAAAATAGCGAATATTTTTCATCTTGATAATCCGGTAGGGATTTTGGCGGTGTATCTTGGCTTTGGCGCCGGACAGTCCGTGTTCCTGTTCTGCGGGTTTGTGAAGTCCATACCCATTGCCGTTGAGGAAGCCGCGACTATCGACGGGTGTACGCCCGCCGGTACGTTTTTCAATATCGTACTGCCCATGCTTTCGCCCATTGCCATTACGGTTGCCATCATCAACGCCATGTGGATTTGGAACGACTTCCTGCTTCCCTTCCTCCTCATTGGTTCGGAATACCGGACGATTCCGGTTGCGGTGCAGTACCTCCGCACCGGATACGGTTCAATCGACATGGGGAACATGATGGCGATCATCGTACTTGCGATTCTCCCGATCATTGCATTCTATTTCGTGTGTCAGCGGTATATTATTGAAGGCGTAACCGCCGGCTCGGTGAAGGGATAATCCGCCATGCAAGAGAATGAACGGGCAGCCGGCATCCTGCTTGCGGTTTCAAGCCTGCCTTCGCCGTACGGCATCGGCAGTTTTGGAAAAACCGCGAAGGATTGGATCGATTTCCTTGCACAAGCGGGACAGACGTATTGGCAGATACTTCCCCTCGGCATTACAAGCTGGGGGGACAGTCCGTACATGAGTTTTTCAGCTTTTGCGCTGCATCCCTATTACATTGATCTCGACCTTCTCTGCGAACAAGGGCTGCTTGAAAAGAAAGAGATAACCGCGAAGGAATGGGGGCAAAGACCCGATAGAACGGATTACGCGCTTTTGTACCGGAACAGGGAGATCATGCTGAACAGCGCGTTCCTCCGCGCCCGCGGCTCGCTGGAGACGCACAAGGCTTTTATAGACTTTTGCGAAAAAAACGATTTTTGGCTCAAGGAATTTTGCCGTTTCATGGCGATTAAAAAGATGCACGGCGACACGTCATGGCTTACATGGGAGCGGGATATACGGTTACGGGATACAACCGCGCTTGAACGGTATGAAAAAGACCTTGCCGAAAGAATGAGGTACCATGCGTTTGTGCAATTTCTGGCTTTTTCCCAATGGAAGGACATAAAGAGTTACGCCGCCGGCAAAGCCGTTTCAATCATCGGCGACATGCCGATATACGTTGCCGCCGACAGCGCGGATGTGTGGGCAAACGGAGAGCTGTTTCAGCTTGATGATGAGCGCACGCCCGTCCGCGTGGCGGGCTGTCCGCCCGACGCCTTCACGCCGAAGGGTCAGTTATGGGGCAATCCGCTCTACAACTGGGAGAAGGCGGCTGAAACGGGTTTTGCGTGGTGGATTTCCCGCATAAAGGAAAATCTTGCCTTATACGATGTGGTGCGGATCGATCACTTTCGAGGATTTGAGAGCTACTATTCGATCCCCTACGGCGCATCGGACGCTTTATATGGCGAATGGGTGCGCGGTCCGGGTCTGAGTTTTGTAAACGCCATCAATAACGCGCTGCCCAGCGCCGCTATTATCGCCGAGGACCTGGGCTATCTTACGCCGGAAGTACGCGCCTTGCTTGTCGCGTCCGGTTATCCGGGCATGAAGGTGCTGCAATTCGCCTTTGACGCGCGGGAAGACAGCGACTACATGCCCTACACGTATCCGCGCAACTGCATTGTATACACCGGTACGCATGACAATACCACTACCTTGGACTGGTTTACAAGCGCGCGGCGGGAGGACGTTGCATACGCCAAGGATTTTCTTGGGGTGGAACATCCGGTTGACGGCGTGTGGGGCTGTATCCGCGCCGCACTTTCCAGCGTCGCCCGCCTCGCCGTTATTCCCATGCAGGACTATCTCTGTCTTGGCGGAGACGCCCGCATGAATACGCCTTCCACCAGCGGCGGGAACTGGCAGTGGCGTATGCCGCCTGATGCGGTGAACGGCGATTCCGCGCTTGCCCTGAAAATTAGACGGCTCTCTGAAGTGAACGGGAGGCTGCACTGAATCAGTGAGCTACCCATGGGCGAGCTCACGCTCGAATACCGTGCGGTTCGCCTTCCCTTCGTAAAAAGATACAAAGAGTATTGACAGAAATCGTTCTATGATATATACTTTTTTCAAAAGGATATAGTATCAAAACCTATCTGATGTATTCAAAAGGAGGAGGAATAAAGCATGAACAAACCATCCGCTGCGGCGTATTTAATGACGCGCGATAGCCGTATCCCCGCTAGCTATAATCCCCCCCCCCCCCCCCGTTATCTTGCTATAACGTATTATACTCCAAAGACTAATAATCACTTTATATGCGTATATTCTCGTAAAACCGGCATAGCTTATCCGCTATTCGGCGGCGTTGTTATCGTATTGGCTAACGGCGCTATCGCCGGCGCGAAGGGCGCTATCGCCAGCGCGGACGACACTATCGCCAGCGCGGACGACACTATCGCCAGCGCGAAGGGCGCTATCGCCGGCGCGAAGGGCGCTATCGCCAGCGCGGACGACACTATCGCCAGCGCGGACGGCGCTATCGCTGGCGCGAAGGGCGCTATCGCCGGCGCGAAGGGGACTATCGCCAGCGAGGACGACACTATCGCCTGCGCGAAGGGGACTATCGCCTGCGCGGACGACACTATCGCCGGCGCGAAGGGCGCTATCGCCGGCGCGGACGACACTATCGCCGGCGCGGACGACACTATCGCCAGCGCGAAGGACATTATCACCGGCGCGAAGGGCGCTATCGCCAGCGCGGACGACACTATCGTCGGCGCGAAGGGCGCTATCGCCAGCGCGGACGACACTATCGCCGGCGCGAAGGGCGCTATCGCCAGCGCGGACGACACTATCGCCAGCGCGGACGGCGCTATCGCCGGCGCGGACGACACTATCGCCGGCGCGAAGGGCGCTATCGCCGGCGCGAAGAGGACTATCGCCAGCGCGAAGCGGCATATACAAACTTCAGAAGGGGAAAGAAAGCTCGCTTTGCGGCGCACCGGAAGACTGATGACAGGGAAAAGAGCGGGGAGCGATAGAGCGGCTGCGGTCATCCCCGCATAGATGGAGGCGGAATCGCAGCGATGCGGCTCCGCATAACATGAGGAAACTTGCCCGTATGGGCGGTTAATATATTTTATGAAGAGAGGAACCCAAAACCGGTATAATTTTTGGCGAAACGAGCCGGTTTTGGGATTTGCTAAACACATTTGTATTATGCGCGGATTCACCGGTATTTTCAATGCGTTTAGTCCTCTTGATGTAGGAGACATTGGTATGAAAAATACGATGTTTGTGAAAGCGGCGGCGTTCCTGCTGCTTTTCGTGGGTTTGACGGTCGGCGCATCCGCGCAGATTACGGTCAGCGGCGGGCTCGCTCTGTCGCAGTTGGATGCTGACGGCGAACAGACGTTATCTGGTCTTGACGGCGGAATCGGATTCGGCGGCAATGTGTATGTTGACTACATACTGCCGATAAACATTCCGCTTTCTCTTGGCGCGGAAGTCGGTGTGGATTCGGCTAAATTTGATTCGGACTTTGATGACACGATGCTTGCGATCCCCGTTCTTGCCCGGGTTGCGTATCACTTTGATATACTGCCGAAACTCGACCTCTATGTAGTGGGCAAGATAGGGATAGCCTTCGGCTCGTGGAAAGGCGAAACGAAGGATGCGGCTGAAGACGCTGGAGCATCTGTGAAAACACCGCCCGGGTTTGCGTTTGGATTTGACGTGGGCGCGGCGTATTACTTTACGTCCACGATCGGCGTTTTTGCGGAAGCCGGTTTTGACCGGTATGACCTTTCAGCAAAACTAAGCGCTGGGGGCAGCAGTTTCACTCTCAAGGCGCCTTTTAACAGATTCTTCACAGTTGGAATAAGCGCGAAATTCTAATCCGCTATACCCTGCGTCTAACCGGCGCAGGGTATAACGGAAAAGCATGGGTATAGGAGGTGTACTATGAAACGAACATTCATGGCGATGGTTATCGCCGTATCCGCTTTGAACGCCGGATTCCTGTTTGGGGATACCGAGCTGCACATCCAACGGGTGGAGAGCAAGGTTAATGCGGGGTTCAAAGAGCGGGTTTATATTGACGGTAAAAGCAAACTGACGCTGGCTAATGGAAAGTCCGGCGTTGTTCGGGTTGCGGACGGCGTTCACACAATCCATGCGGAACTGTATAGCATGGAGACGGATAAAGTATCGTTCAATGCCGCCGGCGGAATCATGACGATTAGCATCATAGCGAATTCGGTAACCGACTTTGTCATCATGGTGGGCGGCGGCGCGCCGGTTCCCGCGCAACAGCCGGCTGTTCCCACACAACCGGCTGCTCCCG
Organism: Treponema sp.; assembly: GCA_031276815.1. Classification (GTDB taxonomy): domain Bacteria; phylum Spirochaetota; class Spirochaetia; order Treponematales; family Breznakiellaceae; genus JAIRKH01. The sequence goes on along the minus strand of JAISMJ010000099.1, from coordinate 373 downwards.
CGCAATCGCCGGCTGTGCAAAGACCGATTGGGCAATCCACGTTGGAAGCGGCGCTGTATGCGGCGGCTGATGTGATCATCGCCCGCCTCCAGCCAAAGACGACGGTTGCGGTGGTAAGCATAGCGTCAAGAGATATAGAATCAGCCGAATTCGTCTTAGACGAACTCGCATACGTCATCGTAAGCTCCGGCACCTTCAAAGTGGTAGACCGGAAGAGTCTTGATGCGATCAGGCTTGAACAGAACTTTCAGTCGTCGGGCGATGTTGACGATGATTCCGCGGTGTCAATCGGTAAACTGCTCGGGGCGAATATCGTGATAACCGGAAGCATCACCGGCGTGGGTTCAACGCGGCGGCTGCGCTTGAAAGCCCT
>JAISMJ010000086.1 GCA_031276815.1 Treponema sp. | reverse complement strand
AAACCTCTTGACAAAGCGATAACAATAGTATATTTTCATATCGATATAAAAATATCTATATCATTAAAGGTCATAAAAGGAGGGCGCAGTGGCAAATTCCGATTCGCCGATCTCTCTTGCAGTATTTAACAGAATATCTTTGTATGAGCGGTGGCTGTGCGGCATGAAAACCGAAGGGTATCGTACCGTATCGTCCGTCGCTTTGGCGGATGCGCTTTCGCTTAATCCATCGGTGGTGAAGAAAGACCTTGCGTGCGTCATCGTCAATGAAGGTAAACCGAAAGTCGGCTACAATATTGATGAACTTATCGAAGATATTGAGAATTTTTTGGGGTACAAGAACACGAAAGACGCGGTATTGGTGGGTGTCGGCAAGCTCGGACAGGCGTTGATGGGCTACCAAGGGTTTGAGAAATACGGCTTGAACATTATTGCGGGCTTTGACAGTGATGAAACCAAAGTATCACAAGAGATTAACGGGAAAAAAATCCTTCCCGCCGGTAAATTGGAAAGTGCGGTGAAAAAACTGAATATAAACATAGCGATATTAACCACGCCGCAGGATCAAGCGCAAGCGGTAACGGACATACTGATAAAAGCGGGCATACGAGCCATCTGGAATTTTACGCCAGCTCACCTCAAAACGCCTGATGATGTGGCGGTTAAGAACGAGGATATGGCGGTTTCACTTGCCGTATTATCACAACAACTAAAAGGAATCCTTAAAAAGGAGTCAGAATGAAGAAGGAAGACAGCAAAATACTGTACGAAACAGACGAAAAAACCGGGAGCGCCGAGACTTTGGCGCTCACTATCGCACGGGTCAGGAAGGCGGCGACACTGTTCGCAACCTTTACCCAAGAACACGTTGACAAGATTTTCTTTGAGGCCGCGCTTGCGGCTAACCATGCGAGAATACCGCTGGCGAAACTCGCGGTGGAAGAAACCGGCATGGGCGTTGTGGAGGATAAGGTGATAAAAAACCATTACGCCGCCGAGTACATCTACAACGCCTATAAAAACACAAAAACAACCGGCGTTATAGAAGAAGATGCGGTCTATGGCATAAAAAAAATAGCCGAACCTATCGGGCTGATTTGCGCGGTTATTCCCACGACTAATCCGACCTCTACCGCCATATTCAAGATACTACTGGCGTTGAAAACACGGAACGGCATCATAATCAGCCCGCACCCGCGGGCAAAGAACGCAACCGTACAAACCGCAAACATTATGCTGAAAGCCGCCGTTAAAGCCGGCGCGCCTGAAGGAATAATCGGCTGGATTGATGAACCGAGTCTTGAGTTTACCAATACCCTCATGAAAGAGTCCGACATTATCTTTGCGACCGGCGGTCCGGGCATGGTGAAATCAGCCTATTCCAGCGGGAAACCGGCGTTGGGCGTTGGGGCGGGCAATACGCCGGCTCTTATTGACGACTCGGCTGATCTGCTGCTTGCGGTGAACTCCATCATCCATAGCAAAACTTTTGACAACGGCATGATCTGCGCCTCTGAACAATCGGTCATTGTCCTTGAGAGCGTCTACGATGCGGTTAAAGCCGAATTCCGTAAACGCGGCTGCTATTTCCTTAATCCTGAAGAAACGGAAAAGGTACGGAAAACCATTATCATCAACGGCTCGCTGAATGCGCGTATAGTGGGGCAGAAGGCGGCGAAGATTGCGGAATTAGCCGGCATAGCCGTGCCTGAGGCTACCAAAATACTCATCGGCGAGGTGGAGAAGGTTGATCTGAGCGAAGAATTCGCCCATGAAAAATTAAGTCCGGTACTCGCTTTGTACCGCGCCGTGAATTTTGAAGACGCGCTTACCAAGGCGGAGCGCCTTATCATGGACGGCGGCTACGGGCATACGGCTTCGCTGTATATCAATCAGAGAGCCGAACCGGAAAAGGCGTCCCAATTCGCCGCGCGGATGAAAACCTGCCGTATTCTGATAAACACGCCTTCTTCACAGGGAGGCATAGGCGATCTGTATAACTTCAAACTGCCCCCTTCGCTCACGCTCGGCTGCGGCACGTGGGGAGGGAACAGTATTGGAGAAAATGTCGGCGTTAAGCATTTGCTCAATATCAAAACCATTGCGGAACGGAGGGAAAATATGTTGTGGTTCAGAACGCCGCAGAAGGTGTATATCAAGAAAGGCTGTTTACCGGTCGCCCTTGAGGAATTAAAATCCGTCTTGGACAAGAAAAAAGCGTTTATCGTTACGGATTCTTTTCTGTATAATAACGGGTATACGCGGGGCATTACCGAAAAGCTCGACGACCTGGGGATTACGCATACGACGTTCTTTAATGTGGCGCCGGACCCGACCTTAGCGTGCGCTCAAGAGGGAACCGCGGCAATGCGCGCCTTTAATCCTGACTGCATCATTGCCGTCGGCGGCGGCTCAGCCATGGATGCGGCGAAAATCATGTGGGTTCTGTACGAACATCCGAACCTTGATTTTATGGAACTTGCGTTGCGCTTCATGGACATTAGGAAGCGGATTTACGCCTTCCCGAAACAGGGAGAAAAAGCGTATTTTATCGCGGTGCCGACATCAGCCGGTACCGGCAGCGAAGTGACGCCCTTTGCCGTCATAACCGATGAAAAAAGCGGCGTGAAATACCCGCTTGCCGATTACGAGCTGATGCCGAATATGGCAATCGTTGACGCGGACATGATGATGAACGCCCCGCGCGGGCTGACCGCGGCAAGCGGCATAGATGCGGTAACCCATGCGCTTGAAGCTTATGCGGCTATGCTTGCCACGGACTATACGGATGCTCTGGCGCTCAAAAGCCTCAAACTGCTCTTTGAATACCTCCCGCGAGCGTATGACAACGGGCAAAACGATCCGGTCGCGCGCGAGAAAACGGCAAACGCCGCGACTATGGCGGGTATGGCGTTTGCTAACGCCTTCCTCGGCGTCTGCCATTCCATGGCGCATAAATTAGGCTCGTTCCACCACCTGCCCCACGGCATAGCCAACGCGCTCATGATCACCGAAGTCTTGCGCTTCAACGCCGCTGAAGTTCCCGTAAAAATGGGGACTTTCCCGCAATACGATCATCCGCGCGCGCTGGCGCGTTACGCTGAAATTGCGGACTATCTGGGGCTGCGCGGCGCGACCGGTGAAGAGAAACTCGAAGCCCTCATCGCCGCGCTTGAAACCCTGAAAGAACGCATCGGCATTAAAAAGACCATACAAGACTACGGCATTGATGAAAAAGATTTTCTGGACCGGCTTGACGCCATGACGGAACAGGCGTTTGACGATCAATGCACCGGCGCAAATCCCCGCTATCCGCTCATGGCTGAGATCAAACAGATGTATCTCAACGCCTATTACGGGACAGACGGGAAATGAGGAGGACGACATGAAATTAGATAAGATTATCGCTGTACGGAATACCAAGACGATTTACCGGGACGAGGATACGGTCATTAAAGTCTTTGATGAGAATTTTTCCAAAGCCGATGTGCTGAACGAAGCGCTCAATCAGGCGCGTGTGGAAGAAACCGGCTTAACGATTCCGAAACTGCTTGAGGTAACGAAAATCGAAAACAAATGGGCGATAGTGCTTGAGTATATCAAGGGCAAAACCTTGGAACAGCTTATAAAAGAAAATCCTGACAAAAAGGATGCGTATTTTGAGCTTTTTGTAGACCTGCAAATGGAAGTGCATACCAAGAGATCGCCCTTGTTGAATAAACTCAAGGATAAAATGTCGCGGAAAATAGCGCAGGCGGATTTGGATGCGACAACCAGATACGACCTGCATACCCGTCTTGACAGTATGCCCAAACACAGCAAGGTATGCCACGGCGATTTTAATCCGAGCAATATCATCATTGCCGCGGACGGTACGCCCTACATTATAGACTGGGCGCACGCGACCCAAGGCAATGCGTCCGCGGATGTTGCGCGGACCTACCTTGTGTTCTGGTTAAACGGCGACATAGCGGGCGCGGAAAAGTATCTTGCCCTGTTCTGCAAGAAGAGCGATACCGCCCAGCAGTACGTGCAGCAGTGGATGCCCATAGTCGCCGCATCCCAAATGGTAAAAGGCAGGAAGGAAGAGAAAGAATTTCTCCTGCGGTGGATCGATGTCAGCGATTACGAATAAGGTAAGGAGGAGCGTATGACAAAAGTAACGGTGTGTATCGGCAGTTCGTGCCATCTGAAAGGCTCGCGGCAGGTCGTGGAACAAATCCAGTATTTCATTAAACGGGACGCTTTAGGCGAGCAAATCGAATTAAGCGGCGCATTCTGCATGGGCAAGTGCAATGCGGAGGGCGTTTCCGTCACGGTGAACGATGCGTACTATGCGGTAAACCCCGCCGCGGTTCAGGAATTCTTTGACGATATTGTGCTTAAAAACGCGAGTTAGACGGGCTTGAGAGAGCCGGCGGACGGCGCAAGGGGCGTATCCAAGGAGCGCGGGGATGTATCCAAGTCGCCCGGATACGTATCCAAGGAGCGCGGGGATGTATCCAAGGCTTGCGGATACGTATCCGGGGAGCGCGGATACGTATCCAAGGAGCGCGGGGACATATCCAAGTCGCTCGGATACATATCCGGGGAGCGCGGATACATATCCATGGAGCGCGGGGATGTATCCGGGGCGGTGAGGGGGCGTTTGGACGTCTCCGCGCCGCTAGACATTGCAAAAAATGCTCAAACAGAGAGGAGCGAGTAGTCTTTTGCGCCGTAAGGCGGCGGGGGCGAACAGGGGAAAACGATGAACTATTTGGATTTTAAGCAGGCGCGGTGTAAAGACTGTTTCAAGTGTCTCCGCGAATGTCCGGTCAAAGCAATAAAATTTGAAAACCATCAGGCGCATATCGTTGAGGAACGCTGTATTCTGTGCGGCACCTGCACGAGCGTCTGTCCGCAGAATGCAAAACAGGTGAATTCAGAACTGGCGGCGGTTGAGGCGCTCTTGATGAACGGCGCTCCGGCGATTGCCTCGGTAGCGCCTTCTTTCGTGAGCAGTTTCGGCGTCCAGAACTTCTCAATCATGCAGCTCGCCCTTACCAAACTCGGCTTTGCATATACCGAGGAAACGGCGGTTGGCGCTCAGGCGGTGAGCGCCGAATACGTCCGGCTCTTAGAGCGCGGCGGCTATAAAAACTTTATCACATCAGCCTGTCCCGCGATAAACCGTATGATTCAGATGTATTATCCGGTCGCGCTCCCCTATCTGGCGCCGGTCGCCTCCCCCCTGATAGCGCATGGCAGGCTCTTAAAAGAAAGCTTCCCCAACGCGAAGGTCGTGTTTATAGGTCCCTGTATCGCCAAAAAAAGAGAAGCGGCTGAAAGCGGCGTCATTGATGCGGTCTTGACGTTTGAGGAATTGCAGCGGCTCTTTACCAAGAGAAACATAGTCTTGGAACAAATAGCGGACATTAGTATCCGCGATAACGGGAAAACCCTCAACCGCGCCCAGTATTACCCCATCAGCCGGGGGATAATCAAATCGTTCATACAGCCCCCTGATACCTATGAGTATGTTACGGTTGACGGGGTGCGGCGGTGCTGCGACGTGCTTGAAGAGATAGAAAGCTATTCCGGCTTGTTTATTGAGATGAATTGCTGTGAATACGCCTGCATTAACGGTCCGTGCATACTGAAGAATTCGGGCGGCGCGATAAAGGCGAATAAGGAAATACGGGACTATGTGCATAAAAACGCCGCAAAAGCCGCCGCGGGCGCGAATACGCCCGCGCCGGGCGCGAATATGCCCGCGCCGGGCGCGAATATGCCCGCGCCGGACGCGAATACGCCCGCGCCGCGCTCCCTTGATCTCACGGCGCGGCATAGGCGGCTTCCGCTGCCGTTTGTAACGCCAAGCGAGCGGGACATACGGTTTATTCTGGCGCAGACCGGCAAGCTCAAAGCGGAAGACGAGCTGAACTGCGGCGCGTGCGGGTACTCAACCTGCCGTGAAAAGGCGGTCTCCGTGGCTAACGGCTTGGCTGCCATAGACATGTGCCTCCCCTTTATGCGTACCCGCGCCGAATCAATGTCGTACGAGATCATCCAGAACAGCCCTAACGGTATCCTCGTGCTTGACGGCGACTATAAAATACTGGAAATAAACAGCGCCGCGCGCGCGATTCTGGGCATCACCGCGGCGAGCGCAAAAGGCTTGAACGCCTTCGATTGTTTTAACTGCGACGACTACCTCATCGCCGGTAACGAGGGGAAGAGCGTACACAAACGGAACGTGTTTATTGACCGGACCGGCAAGTACGCGGAAATGTCGATTATCCTCCTGCAAGAGCATAAAATCATGTTCGGCGTGTATAAAGACATATCGGACAAGGTTGAGTTTGAGAAAAAGCTCGCCGAAGTCAAGAACGAAACCCTCAACACCACGGACAGCGTGATACAGAAACAGATGCGCGTGGCGCAGGAGATAGCTTCGCTTCTGGGTGAGACGACCGCCGAAACAAAAGTCGCCCTGCTCAAGCTAAAAAAGACCCTCCAGCGCGAGCATGAACCGGAGGAGGGCTAAACAATGGAACTCTATCTGGAGAGCGGCTATACGTCTCTGAACAAGAAAGGGGAGGAGCTGTGCGGGGACAAAGTTGAATCGGTGAACGACGGCGACTATACGACGCTGGTACTCGCGGACGGACTGGGAAGCGGCGTTAAGGCGAATATTCTTGCCACGCTGACTTCAAAGATCCTTTGTACCATGGTGTCCAACGGCATTGAGCTGGAGGAATGTATCAGCACCATTATCCAAACCCTGCCGGTGTGCAAGGCGCGCGGCGTCGCGTATGCGACCTTCTCGGTCGTGTATGTAAACAAACGCGGCGGCGGCTATCTGTTTGAGTTTGACAATCCGGCGGCGCTCTATGTCCACGGGGGAACCTGCGCCGGTTTCGACAGAAGCGCGCGCTCGTATTGCGGAAAAACCGTCTATATCAGCGAGCTTAAGCTGGTTAAGGACGACTGCATTATTCTTATGAGCGACGGCGTTATCCATGCCGGTATAGGCAAGGTCTTAAACCTCGGCTGGCTGCGTACTGATGTGATGGACTATCTGAACCGGATGATAAAGCCTTCCATGAGCGCGCGGTGCATAGCGTGTTTGCTGGCGGGGGCGTGTAATGATCTGTATATAGACGAACCGGGAGACGACACGACAGTCGCGGCGGTAAAGATTCGGGAGGTTACGCCGGTGAACATCATGGTAGGTCCGCCGGTTGATAC
>JAISMJ010000077.1 GCA_031276815.1 Treponema sp. | reverse complement strand
CATTGAGGTAGTTATCCCACCCAAGCGGAAGCGTAAGGAGGCGCGGAGGTATGACAAAGCGCTGTATAAGGAGCGCCATCGTATAGAGCATGTATTTCGGTGGCTCAAACAGTGGAGAGGTAGCGCTACTCGCTCTGCTAAACGCACTGATTCCTTTCTCGCCGCTCTCTCTGTTAGATGTATCTCCCTCTCCTTTTGACGACACTCCCTAGCACGCGGAACACCCGCTTTGCGCCTTCATGGGCGATGGCGTGATAGAGTGTAGATGCAAGAAACATGCAGATCATCGTAGCGGTATATACGACATGCGCCGTAACAGCGATGGTGGAACCACTTTCAATGGCGCTACCCGTCCACTTGAAGTGTCCGTTAGCCCGCAGTACTATGAGGACTAAACCCGCTATGGAAAGACCGGCGCCCAAGCCGTGCAAAACGGCGTTTGCGATCTCCTCCGCTGGCGTTTGAAATGGCAGCGAATGAGAAAGCGGGTAGACTGCATACGATTTTTTGAGTGTACTTATATTTTGTTTCATGGTAGTTAAGACCGCTTTTTTCTTAGCAGGTTGCGTGTCCCGCGCCGTTTACAAAGAATCGCTGTTCATCACACCTGCGTGTAACATGTAATATGGGGTGGTTTACACGTATATGTCTCGTAATTCAAATAAAAAACTCTGCGATATAGCTACCTCTAAACGGTGTGTAAGAAGTTGGTACCGGACTTTTTATGAGGTGAAATGTACAAGGAGCAAAAAATGAACAATATTGTGCATGTAAGCAAGGCATCTCTAATCTCGATTTCATACATGGTCGCCGGTGAATTGGCGTCCGTTTGGTACAGATATAATTTTGTTTACCATGCTTTATCTCGTTTGAGGATAGAGTTGGGTTCAGGCAATGAGGCAGGTGAGGTCTATGGTGATTGGCATCATTCCATACTCTCTCTTTATGTCCCTATTGTCTTTACCTTTTCGTCATACTGTGTAGATCGCTACCGAATATGTGCGCTGCGCCTTGCCATTGACGTTCCGCTGAAAAAGCGGTATATTCCGGTACATGAAACACCGACTTTTTAGCGCCTTCCTGCTGATGTGCCTGCTTTCAGGTGGCGCTTTTGCCGCGCCTAAGAAAATCACCATTAAATTAGCCGCGTCTGTACCGGAAAATACGCCGTGGGGCAGACACCTGAATGAAATGGCGGCAGAGTGGCGAGACGCCAGTAACGGCGAGGTTGAACTCAAGATTTACTGGGACGGAACCCAGGGCGGCGAAGCCGCCGTAATGCGGAAACTCAAATCAAATGCCATACAAGCCGCGATTCTTTCTTCGTTTGGTTTGAACGAAATAACGCCTGAAGTGCTGACGCTGAGCTGCCCGTTTCTCATCCGCACTGACGGCGAACTCGACGCGGCGCTTGACGCGCTGAAACCGGAGCTTGAACGGAAGATAAACGCCGGCCGGACGTTTTTCATGCTGGCATGGTCGAAAGTCGGCTGGGTCAAATTCTTTTCCAAAGCGCCCGTGTATGTTCCCGCGGATCTCAAGCGGCAGCGGCTCGGCTCAAATGAAAGCGACGTCCAGCTTATGGATGCGTTTAAGGCTATGGGCTATACGATGGTGCCGGTCGCCCAAAACCAGATACTGGTGAGTTTAAGCGGCGGGCAGATCGACGCCGTGTATTTAAGCCCGGTCATGGCGGGAGGCACGCAGGCGTTCGGTCTCGCCAAAAGAATGGCGTCCCTTAATGTCGCGCCGTTTCTCGGCGCAATCGTGATGAATCAAACCGCGTGGAAACGGATACCGGAACAGTACCGCGCCTCCTTGCTGCGTATCGCAAAACGGCACGAAGCGGAGCTGAACGGCGCGGTCGCCCACATGGAAGCTGAGACAATAGAAACCATGAAACGGCACGGACTCATTGTCAACGAGATAACGCCGGAGCAGGCGCAGCTTTGGTATGACGACGTGCGGCGGGCATTGCCGAAACTGTTCGGTACGACCTTTAACAAGGCGATGTACGACAGGATTGAAGCCATACTGCGTGAATATCGAAAGGAAAGATAGGTGAACATACGCAACCCGTCCGGCGCGCCCGCGCCGCGTCCTGATCGGCTCCCGCTTCTCTGGCGCATAGAGGAGGGGCTGTGCTATGTCTCGTTGGCGGCTCTTACGTTCCTGCCCTTTGCCGAGAGCGTTATGCGGCTGGCGTTTCACTCGCGGGTCCCGGCGTCTCCGGCGCTGATAACGCACACGCTCCTTGTGGCGGGGCTTGTGTCCGGCATGATAACGACGCGGGCGCGGACTCACCTCTCAATCGGTCTCGCGCAGTATATCAAGACGGAACGGGCGAAGCTGCCCTTATCCGTCATAAGCGGGATGATTTCCAGCTTTGTAACGACTATGCTCGCGTGGTGTTCCATCGCGTTTATCAGGGTGAGCCTCTCGCCGTTTACCATCATCGGCTTTATTCCTGATCAAGCGTTTGCGCTGGTTATGCCCATTGGGTACGCGGTCATAGCGTTCAGGTTCGCGCGGTATACGCCGCTTGAAGGAAAGGCGCGTTGCGCCGCGTTCCTGCCCCTCCTGCTCGGTACCGTGTGTTCGCTGCCACAGATTTTCACGATACTCTGGGGCGTGGATACGCCGGATTTCGCGTATACGGTTGCTGATATATACGTTTTTATCGCCGCGTCTGTGAGGACGCCCGCCTTTATCCTGTTGCTGTCCGCCACGCTGATTGGTACGCCGCTTTTTGCCGTTATTGGCGGCGTCTCCATGCTCTTGATACAGAGTTCCGGTACCGGTCTTGACGTTGTGTCCAATCAGATTTATACGGCGCTGACGAATAGCGGCATTGTCGCCATACCGCTTTTTACCATAACGGGTTTCTTCCTTTCGGAAAGCAGGGCTGGAGAACGGCTGGTGATTGCGTTCAGGAAACTATTCGGCTGGATTCCGGGCGGACTTATCGCGGTAACGGTGATCATCTGCGCGTTCTTTACCTCGTTTACTGGCGCGTCCGGCGTTACGATTCTCGCGCTGGGCGGCGTCTTGTACACGGCGCTGACCGGCGCGCCGCCGAACGGGCGGCGCGTTGTTGCGGCGGCGGGCTACGGCGATACGTTTACCATAGGGCTGCTTACGTCCGCCGGCAGTATCGGCTTGCTGTTCCCGCCGAGCCTCCCGATTTTGCTGGTGGGCGCGGCGACGAGAACCAATACGGTACATCTGTTTCTCGGCGGCATTATTCCCGGTCTCATACTGGTCGCCGCTATGATAGCGCTCGGCATCGCATCGTCACGCAAAACAAAGATGCCGCTTGAGCCGTTTCATCTCACGGAGGCGTTGTCTTCCCTCAAAGACGTGCTGTTTGAGTTGCTGCTGCCGCCGCTTCTCATTGCGGGCTATTTCACCGGCATACTGTCCATGGTTGAAATCGGCGCGTTTTCCGTGGTATACGTCTTTGTTGTGGAAACGCTGGTATTCAAAGAGATTCCTTTTTCCCGAATTAAAGACGTGTTTGCAAAAGCCGCGCCCATTATCGGCGGTATTCTGTCGATATTGGCGCTTGCCCAGGCGCTTTCGTATTATATTGTTGATTCGCAAGCGCCGGATGCGTTTGCGCGCTGGATACAAGCAGCGATTTCATCAAAATGGGTGTTCTTGCTCATACTGAACATCGCCCTGCTGGTAACCGGCTGCCTCATTGATATTTTTTCCGCCATTCTGATTATCCTGCCGATGATCGCCCCGCTCGGCGCGGCGTATGGGATCGAGCCGGTTCATCTCGGCATCATATTCCTGATAAACATGGAAACAGGCTTTTTAACGCCGCCGGTCGGGCTGAATCTCTTCCTTTCAAGCTACCGGTTCAACCGTCCTTTTGTGGAGACCGCCCGCGCCGTCCTGCCGTTTCTCCTCATACAGCTTGCGGCGGTGCTGCTGGTTACCTACGTACCGGCTATCTCGACGTGGCTGACGAAGCTGTATTAGAGGCGCATTAAGTATATGAAGAAAAAAGAACCTTTTTATATTCCGGATATGGGTATATCGTATCCGGAAAAGCCCGATGAACACCTTCACGCAAGAACGGGCGGCTCCGTTTTTACGATTGATAAAAACTACCCGTTTTGGGACCGGTCGTTTGCCTTCAGGTGGAAGAGCGGCTGGCTCTATACCGGTATTTTTACCCTTGTGTTCCTGCTGAACCGGCTGCGGTTCGCGCTGAAAATCAAAGGGCGTTCCGTGCTTAAAAAGCATAAAGAACTGTTTAAGAACGGGGCGCTGACGGTTTCAAATCACATCCACCGCTGGGATCTGCTTATGGCGCTGCAAGCGGTGCGGTACCGGAAACTGTATTTCCCCGCGTGGAAAGAGAACCTCTCCGGACCGGATCGCTCGCTTATCCGGCTTGCCGGCGGGATACCGGTTCCTACGGATATTCACACCATCAAGTATTTCAATCAGGCGTTTGACGCGCTGCATGAAAAAAGGAAATGGATGCACGTATTTCCGGAAAGCGCGAACTGGCATTATTATCCGTATATTAGACCGTTTAAGAAAGGCATGTTTTCATTAGCTTACAAGTACAATATACCGGTTCTGCCGATGGCGTTTTCGTTCCGTCCGCCGTCCGGTATTTATAAGGTGATGAACGCTCTTTTGAAACAGCGTAAGAAGAAGACGGGGGGGGGGGGGGGTCTTTGCCTCATTACGCTGTCTATAGGCGAACCCATCATGCCGGACCGCGCGCTGCCGCGTAAAGAAGCCGTAGCCCTCCTGCGTAAACAGTGCCACGAAAGCATGGTCGCGCTTGCCGGTATTGAGAACAATCCGTGGCGGCCGGAAGGCGATTAGTCCCGCCGGTTGTCACATTGCATGTGATACGGAGCATCGCTCAATGGTACTGTGCGCCAGAGCCGTCCATGCGTCCCATGTAAAGCACGGGTAGGGATGGACGGCTTTCCGGTGTCCGGCAATGCGGATATACGGCATACCCGCAGCCTCCGCGCCCGCCCCGTCCGTGTCTTCGCGGTCGCCCACAACCAATACGTGTTCCGGTCTACATCCGAATGTATCGGCTATGGTTAAAAACGGGCGGGGCGCCGGCTTCTGCGCCCCGAAGTCATCCGGCGAATACAGATCATCGCCGAATACATCGGGCTCTATGCCGATCGCGGTAAGCCGCTGCCACACGTTGGGATAATCGGAATAGACCGCCATGTTAATCGAAACGCCCGCAAGCGCATCAAACAGTTCGGCGGTTCCCGGACGCGGGGAATAGTATTGTTGCAAGACATTACAAAACAGCGGCATATAGCGATCAAAATACCAATGCCGCAATGCGGAGGACGTTTTTTTGGTTATGCGCGACATAACTCCGAAAAACGCATCGTAGTAACGGTCGGCAGTTCCGAAATCACAGCCGGCAAGTTCTTGTCGCGCCTGCCGCTCGGCGCGGATGGTAAACATATCAAACGGGGCTGCGGCAACAAGGCGCAGCGCGAGGTGTTTTGAGTCAAACAATGTGCCGTCAAGATCAAAGATGACGGCTTTGCACCGCTCAATATAATGGGCGGACAATGCTGAAGAAATTGATTTCACGCAGGTACAGCTTTTCACTTCCCTAGCAATAACTCTTTAAACATTGCATGGCGTTTTTCATCCTGCATGAGGAGGTTCAGCTTGAATTGTCCGTCTCTGTATCCTTTTTCAATACAAGCGGACTTGAACTTTTCAAAAGACTCCTGCACCAGCAATTCCGTTGCCGGCTCTTTGAGCCTGTTTGAAGCGCGTTTCGCCGCATATTCCTCGTTGTATTCCTTGAGGCGCGTATCGACCGCTTTGGTAAATTCTTCAGCCTGCGCCGCGCCGGCTGCGCGATCCACGAATTCGTAGTAGAAGGTATAGCGGGAATTGTCAACGTCCGCAAAGCCGACAAAAAATTTGACCTGTAGCGTAAGCTCTTTCTCCGCGGCGTGAACCGCCTCAATGAACTGTCGTTCATGCAGTTTCTCTCCCGTTATGCTGATGATGCCATTGCATTTTTGAATGAATTGCAGGAGGGGAAATTGGTTGTAGTAACCGGTAACTTCCAGAATGTCGTTCATGTTGTAGCGGTACAGCCCCGCTGAATTCGTAACTAGCATACAGTACCGTTCGCCGGCTTTCACCTCATGTAATTGGTACATGCGCGGATTCTTGCTTTCAAGTTCAGATTCATGGATAAATTCAAAATACATCTTATGCCCAAAGGTAACGGTATCCTTCGTATTGCTTTTCAGTACGACGCCCGCCTTACATTCGGTGCTTACATAACTGAATTCGTGAAATGCCGCGTCTTTCGCAAAGGAATCTTTTATTTTCTCAAGGTAGACGCCGGTATTTCCGCACATCCACACGTTCACTATTTGCATATTGGGCCAATAATGCTTGGGCAACACCGTACCGTACCGGTCCTTCAGGGCGCGAAGCTCCGCAGCCCGTTTGGGATTCGGTTGTAACTGCGCTTCCAGAATCGTCCGGATTTCATCAGGAATGGTGAGTTTCCTGCTTATAGTACCTTTTTCAATGTCATCGACGTATTCATTGTAAAATTCATTGGCGTTGGTCTGCAATTCAACGAGCGTGCTGGGATTAGCCGTGATTATAAGCGTAACATCCTGTTCAATAGCCATCCGCATAAGCGCGTAGTAACGGGATTTGTAATCCGTAATCCAGAAAATATCCGCCGGCGCGGAATACACGGTTTTCATAAAATTCGGTATGTCCCGCTGCATGATGCCTGAAATCGAGCCGAACACCGTACCGTCCGGCGCGTACCCCTCAATAGCCTTGCCGACAATAGAAAGTGTTTTGCCGTAGAATACTTTGGGTTTGTTTTTAATGAGCGTGTAGAACCAAATCTGGTTCATCTTTTGAGTAACTTCCTGATAGTACCGTTCAGTGAGGGGAATCCATTTCGGCTCCTTTGTGGTGCCGCTGGTTGTTCCGTACATTTTGGGTTTTCCCGGAAACAGTACGTCCGCTTCGCCCGACTTGTGCCGTTCCACATACGGGCGAATATCTTCATAATCATTTGCCGGCACATATTTCTGGTACAGCGTGAAGAGTTCCTCTGCGTCTTTCGCCTCAAGTATGGCGTCAAAATGATGCTCTTTTCCGTAAACCGTCTCTTTTGCGCCGTCTAGCAGACTGCGTAACACCATTTCTTGCGATTTCCGCGCATCTTTCGATGCTTTTGTCATTTCTGCAAGACCTTTTTTGCCGACAATGGTCAAAGCCAGCCGAATAAGCCACCAGCCTTTTACCTTTTGTAATTTCATACGCTCCAATTCCTTATGTTTAATCTATGATCCCGCAAAGGGAACGACGTCAAATAACTTTGACGAATCGCATAAAATATAGACAATTTTCTATCTATAGTCAATATATTTCTAACGCGCTCATCACTATTAGCGTTATGACAGCGACGGGTTTTTTCGAGTCTTGACGAGGAATAATAACGCTCCGGGGTTGTATGCCGCGTGTATGTATTTCGTATATTTCTTTTTTTATTTTTTTACACGGTAGGTAGAAATTGGCTTTTTGTCAATCGTACCCCGCTGTGCAAAGCTCTCATGGGAGCATGTCCATATCCAGATAAAAAAGCACTCCGTCCGCGGTATTGCGGAGTGAAAACGGGATATTCATGCGGTCAAGGGCTTTCTTGACGATGGTTAGCCCCAGTCCGCTTCTGCCCGCGCTCCTATTTCTCGCTTGATCGCCGCGGTAGAACGGCTCGAAGAGTCTGTCCAGCGTATCGGGAGCTATGTGCGCGGGGGCGTTAAGCACGGAAAGCCTGAGCGTCTTTCCGTCCGGTTTCGCGCTTGAGATCACCGCTCCGAAGATGCGAATACGCCCGTTTTCCGGCGTATTCTGTACGGCGTTGCTTACTACATTGGAAAGGGCGCGGCGGAGCAGGTGTTTATCCGCATGAACGGTCCGGTCTGGTACGTCTGATGTGAGCGTCTGTCCGTTCCACCCGGCAAGCGCCTGATATTCGGCGCACAGAGAGTCCGTCAATGCCTTGCAGTTGACGGCTTCAAAAACAGGCGCGCCGTTGTCATCGGAGAGTTTGACGATTTCCACTATTTCTGACACGAGCTTGTTTTGGGCTTGGAGAGTTTTCAAACATTCGCGCAGGTAGGTGGGATGATCTTTATAATCCCCCACATTGGCTATCATGCCTTCGACGAGGGCGCTTGCCGCAGCGATGGGCGTTTTAAGCTCGTGAGAGGCAGCCGAAAAGAAAGTACGCTGGTTCTCCTCCATCCGCCGTTCTCGCTCAACCTCGTCTTCGAGAGGTTTTGTTACTCTTTTTGCAAACAGCACTGCGCCGGCTATGCCGAGGGCAAGCATAAGAGCCAACACAGTAACCGACTTGTATATGAGCGCGCTGTCATTGCTTTTCGGCGGAATCAGCGCGGCTCCGCTCAAGATATAAGAAGCGGTTCCATCGGGAACGCTGCCGGCGGTTCCACCGGAAGCTTCGCTGGTCCGCAGGACGCGGATGAGGGTGCGTACCTCCCGTTGGCGACGTATCCGCATGGGAGGCGCATTCCCTTCGCCGTTTTCCGGCGTTTCCACAGTGGAAAACAGGACGTTTCCATCGGCGTCTTCTATCATAAAGAAAAGAGACTCGTTTGCCCGGGAGAATTTTTCGGCTATTGCGACTATTTCTTCGGGGGTTTTCCCTTCCAGCCTATTCATTACGGGCTGAAACGCAGCGGCGAGCCGCCGCATCTGTTCCTCCCGATAAAAAGCGGTAAATTGCCGTGCAAAGAGCAGCGCGGTTCCGCCGGTCATTAAGACAAGGAGGAGCATGATATACAGAAAAACGCTGGTAAAGATACGGCGGTCCTTTCTCATCCTGATCATGACGGCTGCCTTCGCGCGATTTCCTCGTCTATGGTATAGCCCACGCCGCGAATGGTTTTTATGATGTTTACCGGCAGTTTTGCGCGCAGGTTCTTGATATGGGTATGCACCGTACCTTCGCAGCCGTAATAATCAAAGCCCCATATCTTGTTGAGGAGGCTTTCGTGTGTGATGACCCGGTTCCCATTCATGGCAAGCAGTTTGAGTATGTCAAACTCCCGCACCGTCAGCGCAAGCTCTTGTCCTTCCCAGAAAGCTTTGTATGATTCCGAATACAACGTGAGTCCGCCGCAACGGATTTCGTTTTGTAAAGCTCCGCTGCGCCGTAACAGGGCTTCGACCCGCTTGAGGAGTATCTGCATGGAAAAGGGTTTTATCATATAATCATCGGCGAGGTTGTTGAACGCCGTAATCTGGTCGCTGTCCTCGCACAGGGCTGTCATCATCAGAACGGGTACATCGCTCTGTTTTCGTATGTCTTTGAGCAGCTCGATCCCGTTTTTCCCCGGCAGCATAATGTCCAGAATGACAAGCTGGTATATCTGTTCAAACGCCCGTTGCAGCGCCGTGTTTCCATCGGCGTACAATTCCGTCTGATATCCGGCGTCCTGTAGAAATGCCTTGACCGCCTTTCCGATATGTTCATCATCTTCAACTACAAGAATCGTTATATCCATGCATCCATTCTACACCACAGATTGAGAGAGGGGCAATGAGGCGCATAGTGTATAGCGGCGATCCGCCGAATACCGTCGTTGCAGAAATGACCTTCACGCGATACCCGCACACGATACGCGGTTCGTCAGGAGCGCGCCAGTTCAAACGGCTTTGAACCGGTTGCGGCGTTGCATGGCATATAGCCTACTTCAAACGGAACTCTATGGTCTATTTGTAAATCATTAACATCAGTTATTTCATTATAAATAAAACATTGATGTCCATGCATGGCAATTAATTCTTCTTTTTAATTTTTTAGATAAAGCGGTTCTGCCAGATATTCTCCCTGCCATTTCTGGAGAAAATTTACCAAATCTATATGCCGCTATTTTTCTTCCATCAAAACCTTCTACCCTAATACATTTCAATCGGTATACCATATTCTTTAACATCTCTAACTGCTCTTGGAGGATGATTATATCCGTATTTAATTTTCAAATCTTCTGTTGTTATGGTCTATAACCGTCTTGGGACGTTTTGCCGTAATTGAGCGCAATAGATCAAGAAACTCTTGCGAATAATTCGTTTCCATTTTTCTCCCAATAATTTCATGATTGTTTAATAAATCTGAACTTATATATAAAGATTCATATGTAATCTCATTTTTACCTAACAATGTTGCCTGTGTTGAACGTCCCGCATATAAATGAATATGTTTAATTCCGTTATTAATAGGGATTTCTTCACCGTAATTTTTGTTCCCGCATTTGCCGTCATAACTAACAATGAAAGAAATACCCCGCTTTAATAAATTTTGTAAAGAACAAACAAATTCTTCATGGTTTATACCAGAATAATAGCGATAGTCTCTTTCTCCACAAACACCTTGATAAGGAGGCTCCATATATACAATATCGCCAGGCAAAGCAATGTCAATGATGAATTTGTAATCCAATGATAAAAATTCCGTTTTACCATTTAAAAAAGAAGAAATTTTAAAAATATTTTTTCCATTTTAGAAGGACAAGTCCTTTTTCTTCTTTTATCTGGACTTTGATTAAAATGACCATCGGCATTATATCTTACTGATCCTTTTACACAGCGGGCTAATAAATATAAAAAAGGTTCAATAAGGCGGTTAAATTTTAAGGGAATATATTCTAGATTTTTGGAGCTAAAATTCTTTTAGCTCCCTGATATTGTACCAAATGCGATATTTTTACCATTATAAACACCCCTGATATATATAATTAATACATTATTTAATATGTCAATGCCTTTAGAATAACTTTAGAGCGCAATTTCGCATAACCTCCGGCTGTATCTGACGTTTTGGCCCACCCATAAAGCAATGCGGGGCTGGCAGAATATGTCGGAGAAAAGCCTCACAAAGGGCGCGCAGCCCGACTGCGGTCTTTCGTAGCCCGAGGGCGTACTGCGCCCGAAGCATATAAGTCCCGTTATGTGCAGTACACCCTGTACTTCATTTTTTATTTTTATCTTTCCCGCTTGCTTTTTTATGCACTTTTTTGATCGATAATTCTATTTTTCTCTTTTCTTTTCATAATTTTTAGTTAGTGAATATGTAATAATTCCCCATATAAATCCACCCGCCATAAATATAATATAACTTATTATTGCATAAAACAATTTAAATGGATTATTGATAAATAAATTTATTGCTGTTGCCATGAATATTCCCCAGCAAAATATTCCCGCTATTATTGAATATTTTATTCCATCGAATTTTATATTTTTTCTTTTTATTAGCCATAAAACAATTTGCAAAAAAACAAGTACGATATAGATAAATACAATTCGTAAAAGACTAATTTCAATTTTTAATATGTATTTAAATAACAATATCATTAATGTCTATGCTATTATTTCAATCAATATATTTTTTATCCATACACAAAATGTATTCATAATAGGTCCTCTTTGTCAACTATTTTTACTATAATTTTTCCGCAAATTTTAGGGGTGTATCGCGCCTAACGTTCCGGCTGTTTACGACGGTTTGACAGCCCGAATAGAAAAATGCGTAGCATTTAAGGCTGGCAAACTGTGGGTGTAGTGAGCCGTGGGAATGGAGCGTAGCGGAATGACCTAGGCGAACGGAACCCCGAGCCGCCTACCGGCGACGAAGCGTAAACAGTCCCGTTATGTGCAGTTTTGCTCCTTCCCAATCTGTCCTTCGGTACGTTTATCTTTTTGATTTGTTTTAAGATTTTCATAAAAATTAGCAATACTCATACACATATATGGATAAAGCCAAAACAAACCGATACCCAATGTTATTACGCTCAATAAAAGCCATCCGATAAAGCTGAAAGCCAAACAAAATAATTTGCCTCTATATCCTTTCATCATTCGACAGCTCTCTTTTAATGCCTGATTTGGCTTCATTTCTGGATTATCATATAGGATAAAAAATGCCATTGAATATGATAGGCTTTTAAGTATACCCGGTATTATTAACACTAATGTCCATAATAATGTAAATATATATGTTAATAACATCAACACAAAGCCGCGCGAAAACTGTTTAAATCCATCAAATATATTTTTTGTATAAATATCTTCTCCACGTATCCTTTTTAGAAAATATCCGGCAAATCCTAAACAAAACGGACCTACAATTATCATGTAAATAATAGAAAATACCGCATACAGTATAGAAAATACTGCAACGTCAGCATATAATTGGTTCAAAACCGTACTAATATATAATGGTATATATATTAGAAATACAACAAAAAAGGCAAAAGCCATTTTTTTCCATACACCATGAAGTTGTTCTTTGGCGGAATTCCGTAATGCATGATTTGACTGTATCACATCATAATTCATTATAATTTTCTCCTCAATGATTTTATACAAAGAATTTACTTTGTCATTTTGTTGTCAAGTCTTTTTTACATAATTTTAACCAATAAAGTGGACAAAATTTCGCATAACATTCTCGCGGTCGGCGACGTTTGGGGATCACTATAAAGAAACTCATAGGGTTTTGTGTACCGGAATGAGCCGTAGAAGGAACGTAGCGACCCATAGTCGAATGAAGGACGAGGGCTTTAACCTCCCGAAGCGTAAATAGTCCAGTTAGACGAAGTGTCAGCTTGTTCTTAATAATATTACACAAATATGCAATTTATGAATATCTTTCCCATCAGTATCAAAGCAATTTTGTATTATTGAGAAATATTTACTATCCTTATATTCAAGGTGTCTAAAAATTAAATATGCAATTAAATCTGCCATCTGAATAAAATGTGACATTTTTTAATCAAGGGGGCAAAATTATTTAATCGTTTTCCCACTTTTGCCAGTAACATAACCGGAATCATCTATGATATAGCGCAGATACACACCCTAACCCCATAAAAAGAGAGTTAGGTGAAGCAATTGCTCAACGTACCATACCACAAAAGGCGAAACTCCCAATTTTTATTACATATATAATATACTATGTCCATAACCATTTGTCAATAGGTTTGTTGTTAATAAGTGATAAGTTCACGCCCTATAGTAGCGAGGGAAATGTTTACTCCTTTCGGGTAAATTAGGAGGATGAAGTATATGATGATCATGAAAGAGCGGTTCCGGCTGGCGGTAATGAAGAGGGCAATAGACGAGGCTACACGGTAAAAGAGGGGGATCACCGCTTCAGGAAAAGGCATCCACCTTAAAGCCGTCCGTATAAAGGCGGACATAGCCCACGTCGCATCAAGCCGCCCCGGAAGACATGATCTCCCGCTTCGCCATTGATGCGGTTTCCAAAGAATTCTACCAGTGCTTATGTACGCGGTACGATGAGTGGGTGGTTCTTGCAGTACAATATCTTAAAAGCACCAGCACAAAAGTGGGGTAGCCTGAATAATTCACGCTACCCCCTTCTTAATCTTTATTGAGGATTTGTTTCCCACATACGAAAAAATTTCGAAGAGAAATCTTCAATACCTCGTCGCTCGTGGCGGGATTCTTTATTCTACATACTTCCGTAATGTCTTTCGCACTGCCCCAACGTCGGCAACGAGTTCCGCAAATAAATCCTCTACCCATCCGCCCAGCCCCGCATCGTAGAGATTCACCGCAAAAATGGAATGGTCGGAAAGAATCGGCTGGAGCGCGGTATGAAAACCGCCTGTATCGCCCAGCTTAATATGCTTCACGCGAGCGAAAACGCTTTCGTATAACGGGTCCGGGCTTACGGTAAAGGCGTTGCCCATATCGTCAACGCCAAGCACATAGCGCAGCCATGCGGCAAGCGTCAGCGGAATAAGGCGCAAATCTTCTATCTTGAGCGTTTCGCTTGAGAGATAGGCTTTGATGGTTT
Source organism: Treponema sp. (assembly GCA_031276815.1). Taxonomy (GTDB): domain Bacteria; phylum Spirochaetota; class Spirochaetia; order Treponematales; family Breznakiellaceae; genus JAIRKH01. The sequence goes on along the minus strand of JAISMJ010000077.1, from coordinate 16,821 downwards.
CGCCGAAACGGATGGGTATCTTCTGAGACGTGTCGCAAGCGATGCGCTGTGGCGTATCGGGCATAAACGGATTCGGGAGCCGCGCCTGTACCACTTGATCGATAAACGCTTTTGGCGAAATGATACCGGGATTAACCGCAACTGGTAGTCCTTCCTTATAACCGATAATCTCTATGAGCTTTACCAGATCGGCGTCCTTCATCTCATCGCTTATCTTGGTATATCCCAAAAGACAGCCGAACACCGCAAGGCTCGTATGAAGAGGGTTGAGGCAAGTACACACTTTCATCTTCTCCACCTTATCAACCGTTTCCTTATCGGTAAACAGTACGCCCGCCTTTTCAAGCGGCGGTCTGCCATTGGGGAAGGCGTCTTCAATGACGAGGTACTGGGTTTCCTCCGCATTGACAAACGGGGCGATATAGGTCTGTTTCGCGGTAATCTGTCCCGCCGTATCCTCCAAACCGGTGGCTTCTAGTATTTTCCGCACACCCTCATCTGGACGCGGCGTGATCTTGTCGATCATTGACCAGGGAAATGCAACTTTCGCCGCATCCCGCACATACCCGGCAAAGCCCTTGTCGATGAAGCCTTTCGCGGTCCATTGATCCACAAAAGCGGATACCGCGGCAAAGAGTTTGTCCCCATTGTGGGAACAATTGTCCATGCTTACCATTGAGACCGGCAGGGCGCCTGCCTTATACCGTTCCAGCAGAAGCGCGGCTACTTTTCCCATATAGCTCGTTGCGTTACAGGTATTAAAATCCGCTTGAACATCAGGGAAAAACTCTCCACTACGGGCGCGTAGGTTGTAGCCTTTTTCTGTGATGGTAAAACTCGCCATGTTAAGAGACGGCGAACGGAACACCGCCTGTAGCGCGGAAAACTGCTCCTGCTTTTCAAGGTTCAGCGACTCGGCTACGCTGCCGATTATCCGCTTCTCAATGCCGCCGTCCGCTTTTAAGGTAACGGCGAGGGTTAAATTGTCGTAGGGCAAAAACGCCTTTTCAATAATATCGCCGTCATACCCTTCGGCGACAATAATACCCGTCTTAGCAAGCCCTCGTTCCAAAAGGCTTTGCTGAAGAGCTGCGGGAAATATGCGAAAAATATTCCCAGCGCCGAAATGTACCCACTCCGGAGCGGCTTTCGTTTCCGCAATCATAGCGTTTCTGTCGAATTGCGGCAGCAGAATCCCCGCTTTCTCCCACCACTCTTTTTGTAATACCGTCGAATTGTTCAGTTTCATACTGACCTTCCTAACCGTTCAATGGCTTCCCATAACCCATTGATATACGCGGCGCCCAGTGCGCGGTCGTATAACCCGTACCCGGGCATACCCTTTTCTCCCCAGATGGCGCGTCCATGGTCGGGGCGTATAGGTCCGTCAAAACCCACATCGTACAGGGCTTTCACAATGGCGAACATATCAAGAGAACCGCAGCAGGTGGGATGAGCCGATTCCTCAAATGTTCCCTCACCGGTATGCAGGACGTTGCGGAGGTGCGCGAAGTGAATACGCCCTTTAAGTGCCGGTATAATAGAAGGAATATCATTAGCGGGATTAGTGCCGAGGCTTCCGGTACAAAGCGTAACGCCGTTACAGGGATGATTCACCATCGTGATAAGACGGACAAGATCATCCTTGTTTTTCATAATGCGGGGCAGACCGAACACGGACCAGCCCGGATCATCCGGATGGATAGCCATCTTAATATCGTATTTCTCACATACAGGCATGATACGCCGTAAGAAATACGCGAGATTCTCAACGAGTTTCTCTTCGGTAACGCCGTTGTACAGGGCGAACAGTTCTTTGAGTTTGCCGAGCCGTTCCGGTTCCCAGCCCGCAAGCGTGAACCCGTTTGACTGCCGCTTAATCAAAGAAGACATATCGTTAGGATCGATGGTCTCAATGATTTTTTGATCGTATGCCATAGTAGTACTGCCGTCCGGAAGCGGCTTAGCAAGATCGGTCCGCGTCCAATCAAAGACCGGCATGAAATTGTAACAGACAAGGCGGATGCCGGCTTGCCCAAGCCGTTCTAGCGTGGTGATATAGGCATCTATATATACATCTCGCTCAGGAGCGCCGGTCTTGATGGCATCGTGAATATTGACGCTTTCAATACCGGCTATAGTAAGCCCTGCATCCTCAACTTCTTTTTTAAGAGCCGCAATGGCTTCTTTTTCCCATATTTCACCGGGAAGCGTGCCGTAAAGGGTGGTAATCACCCCTTGTACTGTGGGAATCTGGCGAATTTGTTCAAGCGTTACCGCATCAAAACCTTTCCCAAACCATCGGATAGTCATTTGCATGATTTTCCCCTTCTTTTATGTGTATTATATCATACAACAAGTTTATCAATAGCGCAATGGAAATTCCGCCGTATTTTTGCAGCATGAGGCATAAGCGGCGTACCGGATGGTCAATCCGCATATTCCACAGAACGCAATTCACATACTATTGCAAAACATTTTTATATATACTACACTTTTGCCCATGTCCAATTTATCTGTAAAAGAACGTCTTGCGTTGCCTCCGCAGGAAATGCCGATACAAGATTCAGCGGCGCGTACTAAAAACATGCGGGAAGTGGCGCTTGGCTACACTGCGGAACAGGCGATGCGCGAAGCGGAACGCTGTATTACCTGCAAAAATGCGCCGTGCGTACGCGGTTGCCCGGTAGGGGTGGATATACCTCGCTTTATTATGGAAATCCAGAATGGCGCTTTCAAAGCCGCCATTGATATTATAAAAGAAACAAACCTGCTGCCTGCGGTATGCGGACGCGTCTGTCCTCAAGAAAAGCAGTGCCAGCTTGAGTGTACGGTTGGGAAAAGTCTTAAAAGCGTACAGAAAGCCGTTGCAATCGGCCGACTGGAGCGGTTCGTTGCAGATTGGGAACGAGAGAGTAACAAACTGACGGTTCCGGTGAAAGCAACGTGGACAGGCAAAAAGGTCGCGGTTGTCGGTTCGGGTCCCGCTGGACTTACCGCAGCCGCGGATATTGCGCGTGCGGGACATGAGGTAACCGTCTTTGAGGCGCTGCACAAGGCGGGCGGTGTCATGGTGTATGGCATACCGGAATTCCGTCTGCCCAAGTCGATAGTGGCGTATGAAATAGACAATCTAGCCAAGCGGCTTAACGTGCAATTCAAGACCAATTTTCTTGTGGGACGTACTGGAACAATACAAGATTTTCTTGAAAAGGAAGGATTTGACGCCGTGTTTATCGGAGCAGGCGCGGGATTGCCGAAATTCTTACATATTAACGATGAAAATCTTGTGGGCGTATTCAGCGCCAACGAGTACCTCACCCGTGCAAATCTTATGAAAGCATGGGACGAAGCGCATGCGGCGACACCGCTATTCAAATCCCGCGTTGCGGCGATCATAGGCGGCGGTAATGTGGCGATGGATGCGGCGCGTATGGCGCTTCGGCTCGGCGCAGAGCAGGTACACGTTATATACCGGCGTACACGGGACGAAATGCCGGCGCGTGATGAAGAAATTGAACACGCCGAAGAAGAAGGCGTTGTCTTCAATTTTTTGTGCAATCCTTCCACAATTCTGGGCAATGAGCAGGGGCGTGTTACTGGTATGGAATTACAGCGGTTTGAACTCGGCGAACCGGATGCTTCCGGCAGGCGTAGTCCGGTTCCTATTGCCGGTTCAGGCTATGTTTTTAACTGCGATACAGTCATCGTGGCGCTTGGCAATGAGCCGAACCCGCTGCTCACAAGGAACACTACAGGACTCAACGCGGATAAACGTGGGCGCATCATCGTAAATGAACATCAAAAAACATCTTTGGACGCGGTGTATGCGGGGGGCGACATCGTGCAAGGCGCCGCCACCGTGATTCTCGCAATGGGGGACGGCAGGCGGGCTGCCGCAGCTATAAACAGGATATTAGAATAGACGATCACCTTGCCGTAAGACGAATCGGTTAAGGCGGCGGCGCAACAGGAAGTAGCTTTGAGCGTTTTCTGCGAAGCTGTAATTGCGAATAGAAAGCGCATAGATTTTTCAGCGCTTTGATACCTAGATGCATAAGTGTTGTCATTTTCCAGAAACGGGAAGTATGTGGAGAGATTATTGCTTGATACAAACCCTTCAGCTCTTGCCGTGCACACCGGTCATTCATAAGCCAGCCGCTCATTTTCAAGAAGCCGCACGAGTAACCTAGTGGGTGTCGTCAAGGGGCGAAACCATACACATCGAGCCAAATATGCAACGGGCGGTTTTGTCTCCTCAAGCGGTGCGTCTTTCCCAATACTTCAAGCGTCCGATTGTCCGCTCCCCAAGCTTATTCTCCAAGCCTACAGCGGGACTATCCCGTCGCCTATATTCAGGCGAGCATCGCCGTACTCCCTGTCATACGCGAAACATGCCTTCATACAGCGGCACATTAAGCTCCGCGGGAGGAGAAATCTATGTTATTCAAGGAAGATCTCTCCCTATCGCTTTGATATAGAGGAAAAAGATCGCCTTGTACAGAAGCTCGTTGTGTGGTATACTGCCAACATCTTTATGAAACAGTTTTCTTTTGATTTGGAGAGCATACTTGATATTAGAAAGCACCGTGAGCAGGAAGCGGAAATCGCGCTCGGTAGGGCTATGGGAGATTTGACCCGCATAGAGCGGAATATAGCCGCGGTCGCTTATGAGAAGGCGCGTGTATCTTCGGAACGATTTGCGCTTGGATATGGGGTTGCTGAACTTCTGATGTTTGACCGGTATGTACAGCGGCTTGATACTGACAAAGAACGGTTGATTAAAGAGGCGGCGCAGGCAGAACTCAAAGTGGAAGCTGCCAGAGCAGCCTATCTTGAAGCCTCCCGTGAACGCGATGTGCTTGACGAGGTAAAATCGGACGAGGCAGCTACATACCGGAAAGAAGTTTTTAAAGAGGAAGCCAAAATGCTGGACGATATTGCAGGCAGCGCATATATAAGACGGCGCTCTTTAGAGGAAAAATATGCGTAACAGTGATATAAGCTCCGCCAATACAGGCGTCGCGTCCGGTATTATATGGTACCGCTGCTTACTGATAATAGCCGTTCTTGTGGCGCTGACAATCGTATCGGTAACGGTGTATACTTTTATTGCAAGGAGTTTTGCCAAAGGTAAACCGGTATACACGATACCTGATAGGGAGCAGCCGCCCGCGCCTCCGGTGGTGGAGGACAATATCTTTTTTGGAATAGGGCGTATACGAACCTTTACCGCAGACAATCAAACAGCGATCGTGTCCATAGCGTTTCCTTACAACAGGGAAGACGTCCCCTTTACTGAAGAGCTTGTCTCCAAAATCATAGACTTCAGGAATATCACCGTTACCTATTTCAACAGCCAGTCGGCAGCATCGGTACAAGATAGGGGCGAAGATGCGGTAAAGGCTGAACTATTGAACCAATACAACGGCGTGTTGAAACTGGGGCGCATACCCCTGTTGTACTTCAACGATTTTATGATCCTTCAATAGCGGCGATGCATATACTCACGAAGCTTGACGAAATTTGAGCGGCTTTCCACTAACCGTTTGGGAAAGCGCCGTCCTTCGCCGTAAACAACTCGCTATGCCGAATCCGTCTGTGTTGGACGCGGTTACCGCAGACCGAACCATTCGGACAGTTCCTTGAGATGGCTGCCGATGAAAAGCGCGCCGTATCCGGTGAGCGCCGCCCCGACCGTTATACCGACGGGAAGCAGGAACGCCTGTCCTTGGCTGTTCGCTACGTTCTCAAAGTCCATACCAAAGAACGTCGTTGTTAAGGAAAACAACATGAAAACGCCTATGATTACCCAGCTCCGCAGGGATAGTCCGGTTACATACTCCGAGTCACGCGCGGGCATTTCGGGCAGCGCGTCTATTTGCTCCATAATGGATGCTTCAATATCCAATGAGGCGGGCGGTGATGGAAAGAAATCTTTCATGGCTGTTTCCGCCAATTCCAGCTTATGCGCTTCTTTGGCGCATGCGGAACAAAAGATGAGATGCATGGAATTTTTAATGAATGAGAAGAAAGAGATGTCTTCTCCCATTGTATCGTATAGCTCATCGATAATGTGCCTCATCATACGCCTCCAAAATCTTGTAATTTTTTTCGTAATAACTTCTTCGCCCGAAAGACGTGGGACTTTATGGTGTTCACTGGAAAACCGGTAATTGCCTCAATCTCATTATATGCCCTATCATAAAAAAAGAAAAGATCGATGCAAATACGGTAGCGGTCGGGAAGTTCTTTTACCGCCTCCCGCACGGCGTCTTTTGCAAGCCGCTTTATCACCCCTTGCTCCGGCGTATCGGTCTCGCTTGCCAGTTCCTCTTCCGCTAAACTGTGAAATTCTTTTTTCCGCTGCACGCTGTTTATTGCGGTATTGTACGCTATTTTATAGAGCCACGTGGAAAAGCGGGAGCGTCCTTCAAAATCAGCGAGATTCTTGAACGCCTTGAGAAACACTTCCTGCGTAAAGTCGGAGGCGTCTTCTTCATTGCGGAGAAAACTCATGCCCATTCCGTACACGTGCCGTTCATAACGCTGAACAAGAAAGCGGAAAAGTTCTTTTTTCCCCGATACAATCTCGGCTACCAGTAATAGTTCATCAATGGGCAGTACATCGGCAGCGTCCTTTTTCATGGCGTCCTATCGCGGCGGCGTATCGTGTAATACGCCAATAAGCCGATACCCAAGGCAAGCGGAATGATACCGCCCAACAGCCCGAAGCCGGCGCCGAGCGCGATTGACAGGAAGATGGTCAGCGCAAGTCCCACGCCGGCAAGGAGCAGTCCGGTAAGCAGGCTGAACGACAGCAGATCGAACTCGGGGCGTGTGTAATGACCAGTCTGTATAAGCAGCATTTTGCGTTTATGGTTCCAGAGTAGGTAAAAGAATATGACAACCGCCCCCATGACAATTCCGACAATGGGAATAATCGATATGATAATTTGCGCTGCTGTGGATTGATTCATGGCGTTAGTATACGCGATATACCCGATTTACGCAAGCGGAACGGATGCCATATCCCCATTATGCGCTCCGCCGGTCCGCGGGCGTTCTTATGATTTCTTCCTCATCTCCTCGATCTTCTTAATCTCATCACGGATCGCGGCGGCTTGTTCGAACTCCAGATTTTTTGCATATTCAAGCATTTCCTGATTAAGCGCGGCGAGGAGCTGTTTGCGTTCTTTGGGTATGCGGACGCTATAGGCTTTTTTGAAGACGTCGATACTGGTCGCCACCGCCTGTTTTTCTTCTTCAGCCCGCCTGTTCAGTATGCCGGCGATAGCCTTCCGTACGGTGGTCGGCGTAATGCCGTGCTTCTCGTTGTACTCCATCTGTATCAAACGCCGTCTTGAGGTTTCGGCGATGGCGGCGCGCATAGCGGCGCTTTCTCTGTCCGCGTACATAACGACTTTGCCCGCGGCGTTACGCGCCGCCCGCCCGATGATCTGGATAAGGCTCGTGAGAGAACGGAGAAACCCGATTTTGTCCGCATCCAGAATGGCGATGAAGGATACTTCCGGCAAGTCTATGCCTTCGCGCAAAAGGTTGATGCCGACCAGAATGTCAAAGTCGCCCCGCCGCAGCTGGGTGAGGATTTCCACCCGCTCAATGGTTTCAATCTCGCTGTGAATGTAGCGTACCTTGAGACCAAGAGAGGCAAGGTAATCCGTTAAATCCTCCGCCATTTTCTTGGTAAGCGTGAGGATGAGGGAGCGCTCGCCCGCCTGTATGCGCTTTTGTACTTCGGTATAGATGTCCTCCATCTGTCCCTCGCTCGGATGCACCTCAATCTCCGGATCGAGCAAGCCGGTGGGGCGGATGAGCTGCTCAACCACGCGCGCCGATAGTTTCAGTTCGGTCTCACTCGGCGTCGCGGACACAAAGATCGCCTCATTCAGGCGCTTCAAGAATTCATCGCGGCGCAGAGGGCGGTTATCCAGCGCGCAGGGCAGGCGGAAGCCGTATTCGACGAGGCTGGTTTTGCGGCTATGGTCGCCGTTGTACATAGCGCCGATTTGGGGCAGGGTAACATGGCTTTCATCTATGAAGGTGAGGTGCCTTCTGGAAAAGTAATCAACGAGCGTATCGGGCGCGGAGCCGCTTCTCCGTCCCGCAAGAGGGGCGGAATAGTTTTCGATGCCCGGACAGTAGCCCGTTTCAGTAAGCATCTCAATATCGTATTCCACGCGGGTTTTTATGCGTTCAGCTTCCGCGATGCGCCCGTTCCGCTGAAAGAACGCGATACGCTCCGCAAGTTCGGCTTTGATTATGCCAAGCGCCGAGTCAATCATCTCTTGAGGCATGACGAATTGTTTCGCCGGATATATCACGGCGCGGTCCAGTTCTTCCAGTATTTCGCCGGAAACGGGATTGAACCGGCGGATGTACTTTACCGTGTTCCATTCAAATTCAATGCGGTACGCCTCTTCCATATAGGCGGGGCAGATTTCAATCGTGTCGCCGCGCCGCCTGAAAAGCCCCCGCTCCAGTATCGCGTCATTACGCTCGTATTGCAATTCCACAAACCGCCGTATAAGCGAATCGCCGTCAATGGTATCGCTTTTCTTAAAGGAGGCGGTCATTTTCCGGTACACTTCCGGCGTGGCTAAGCCGTAGATACAGGAAACGGTCGCGACGACAATCACGTCTTCCCGCTCCATGAGGCTTCTGGTTGCGGAAAGCCTGAGCCGTTCAATTTCCGCGTTGACGGCGGCGTCTTTTTCTATATAAAGGTCGCGGCTTGCAACATAAGCTTCCGGCTGGTAGTAATCGTAATACGAGACAAAATACTCAACCGCATTGTATGGGAAAAACTCCTTAAATTCTCGAAAGAGCTGCGCCGCAAGGGTCTTATTATGGCTCACGATGAGCGCCGGCATCTGCACGGCTTCTATAACCTTCGCCATACTAAAGGTTTTCCCCGAACCGGTAACGCCCTTCAAGGTCTGGAACCGCTCTCTATGCTTGATGCCATCAACCAAAGTCGCAATGGCTTCCCCTTGATCGCCTGCGGGATTAAAAGGGGACACTACTTCAAACGCGCGCATACGCAAGAGTATACCGTGTTACCGTTGGCTTTGCAAGCCTCATAGTAACGCCGGCGGGGATACGGACGACCGCCGTCCCGTAAGCGCCGTATCCCGCCGGATACGGACGCTATGCCATAACCGGCTCCGCCGGTTGCACGAACAGTTCGTGCAACGCTGCACGAACACTTCGTGCAATACGGCACGAACACCTCGTGCAGCGCTGCACGAACACTTTGTGCAACACTGCACGAACAGTTCGTGCAACGCCGCATGAACGCTTTAGACAGCATTGCATGAACACGGTAAGCGCTACGGTATACACACTGTGAGAAGGGGCGCGTGAGAGATTCAACGCGCATGATGAAATTAAGACCAACGTAAGGGTTTCAGGAGACGGGCGGGCTGCTATGGCGCGCGCGACCCGGGGTTTTCCGCATCCGCGCGTGAATACCTCAGGGTTTCGCGCGCCTACGGCGTTGTTTCAACAGGCTCATATGTCTGCGGGGCGGGAGTGTCCACGCTGTTATAGTCATCATCGCTGGTAAGGGCGGCGTTCACCGGTTTTGCGAAAGCTCTGACACGTTCCATCAGGTAGCCGTCATCAAAATAGGCGATAAGCGATGCAGCCTGAGCGCGGGTATAGTACATCCTGATACGTAACGATGACTTTGACGATTGATCGCTACTTTCGTTCTCATTCTTTTCAGCGGCGGCTTCAAGTTGAAGGACGGAAAAATAGGGGGTGAGCTGTCCGGAGGCATTCTTTTTGAACGTATACCCGATGTGCATTTTGGGATACGCGGTCGTCCTCTGGGAAAAAGAGGCGGCTAACGTACTCCATGTCGTCATGCCGGTAACTTTTCCGTACATAGCGCGGGATGCCGAATCTTTGGTGAGCAGCTCCTTTGCCTCATAGCTGGCGTTGTAGCGTTCAAACGCCGCGATGAAAGCGTCGCGGTTGGGTTTATCCCAATATTGCAGATAATTGAGCGTTTGGTATTTGAATGTCAGATACACGGCGTTAATACGGGGGGCGAAGAACACTTTAGCCTCTTTCGTTTCTATAGCGGAAGAGAGGAATTTATCGAATTGTACCGTAATCGCCCCGATCTCAATGGGATCGATGTCCGCTATCATGTTCGGATTCTGCCGCGGGACGGCAGATTCACAGGATACGAATAAAAACACTATGCCGGCAAGGCTCGTCATAAGGACGCCCGGGCGGGCGCGGGATGTATATATCATGCCGTTAAATATAGCATAACGGAGGCAAAAAGGCAAGCGTAACCGGTCATCCCGCCGTACCGGAAGCAGCCTTCAGCGGTTTCGGCATGGCTGCCGGCGAGCGCGGCATATCATTTTTTCGTAAAATGATAGTTGATAAAAGACCGAAGACGTGATATTCTAATTACGCTTATATACATAAGGACGAATGATGATACAGAAGGAGGTAAGCGTCAATGAGCGGCGGCGATGGGCGTCTTGTAAGTGTTGTAGGCGTATGAGGCTCGTTCTATAAGAAAAATGTTGTACCGTGGGGTCTGCCGGATGGCGCTACAGCGCGTTTCCTTCTATACTATAACAAGCGGAAGGAACGGACTCACTCAACTAAAAGTTTGATAATGAGAAGTTGCATCTCAAGAAGTCGTATTGTGTAGAAGCGTGTATACAATCTCCTTTTCGAAAAGAGGTGGTTTAAGCGCACATTTTGACTTTATTTTATAGGAGAGAAGGAGATTATGAAATTACAATTACGATTGACTTTGATTATGTCTATTATGTCGGTGAGCATGATATTCATCATAGCTGTCGTTTTTCTTTACCGGGCGCGTTCAATGCAAAGCGATTCCTCAATGGAGAATCTACAGAATATAGCGGGAATGACGGCTAAAGATATAGAGAGACACTTTGAAGGCTATATGGATACTATCACTACGTTATCCCAGATAATGAACAGTTTTCAAGATGTCGCCGTTAATGAAAGGCGCGATAATTACAACGGGACTATGTACGGCGTTCTTGAATCAAACCCCAGCTTTGTGAGCATTTACACCGCGTGGAAGCCTAATGCGTTAGACGGGCTGGACAGCGAATATGCTAATACGCCCGGCGCCGATGAAAGCGGGCAGTATATAACTATGTACTCGCGGCAGTCAGGCGCTATAACGCTGGAGCCGTATGCTGATTATAAACAGGCGCTTGCCACGCTTACTCAATATGAAACTATATCTAATCCGGTCAAGGCAGTTATACAAGGAGAAGATACGTATACTATTGATATGAGAATGCCCATAATAAGAGACGGTACGTACTACGGGCTCATAGGCGTTGTTGCCAGTTGTACGCCTCTACAGGTTATTGTGGAGGGGTTGCAGCCCTATGGTACCGGTAAGGCGGCGATTTACGCCAATGACGGCACTATCGCGGCTCACTATGATTCTCACGCGCGCGGCTCCCTGTTTCAAACCGCTTCTTTGTCTGTCTTGGGACAGGACGTGGTTAATGCTATTCTTGAATCAATAAGGCTGGTCAAGCCCGTTACCCTGGAACAGGGGGAATCTCTGTTCTCCTCGTATCCTTTCTGCGTGGGCGAGACGATTACGGCGTGGACGGTGGTTATATCCGTACCGCGTGAAACGGTTATGAGTCAGGTGAATGCGTTAACCACATTCGCCGCCATTTTTGCGCTTATCGCCGTTATAGTTACGGGTGTTAGCACCTTTTTTGCTTCTGGAGGCATAGTAAAACCCATAATAGGCATTGTTGCTATGCTTAAAGATATATCTGAAGGGGAAGGAGATTTGACAAGGCAGCTTGAGGTACATTCTAAAGATGAAATCGGCGATATGGCTCACTATTTCAATCTCACCATAGATAAGATTAAATCGCTTGTTATCATTATAAAACAGCAGTCCGTAGCGCTTTTTGACATAGGAAATGAACTTGCCTCGAATATGGCGGAGACGGCTGCTGCTGTCAATCAAATTGCCTCCAACATTCAAAGCATTAAAGCGCAAACCGTGAACCAATCGGCAAGCGTTACTGAAACCAACGCAACCATGGGGCAGATAACCGACAATATTGAACAGTTAAACAAACATATTGAGAAGCAATCTGAAAATATTGCGCTCTCTTCATCCGCAATAGCGGAGATGCTTGCTAATATAACATCGGTAACGCAGACGCTTGTACAGAACGGGGAGAACGTCAAAAAACTCGCGGACGCATCTGAAATCGGGCGTAATGGGCTGCAAGAAGTGGCGACGGATATACAGGGAATCGCAAGAGAATCAGAGGGACTGTTAGAGATTACCGCGGTTATGGAAAATATCGCGAGTCAGACCAATCTTCTGTCTATGAATGCGGCTATTGAAGCCGCTCATGCCGGAGAGTCCGGCAAAGGGTTCGCCGTTGTTGCCGATGAAATCAGAAAATTAGCTGAATCTTCAGGAGAACAGTCCAAAACCATCGCTGAAATTCTTAAAAAGATAAAAGAGTCTATTGATAAAATAATGAAGTCAACAGATTCGGTTTTGAACCGCTTTGAAGCTATCGATCAGGGGGTGAAAACGGTTTCGGAGCAAGAGGAGAATATACGCCGCTCTATGGAAGATCAGAATGCCGGAAGCCGGCAAATACGCGAATCAATAGAAGCGCTTAACAGCATCACTAAATTAGTGAAGAGCGGTTCAGAAGAAATGCGAATAGGAAGCAGCGAAGTAATATCAGAGAGTAAAAATCTTTCCGGACTTACGCTAGAAATTACCAACGGAATGAATGAGATGGCAAGCGGCGCTGAGCAGATTAATACAGCCGTAAACCGCGTAAGTGATATAAGCGTTGAAAATAAGAAGCATATAGATACGCTGGTTAATGAAATTTCAAAGTTTAAAGTGGGATAATCTTGATATACTTATATCCTTGTGATATATTTATATATAGAATTTTTCTAAAGGAGTCTCTTATGAAGAAGACATGTTTAGGTGTGGCGGTATTGTTGTTTGTGATTTCTACAGTTGCAGTAGCACAACAAAAAACGCCCGCAGGCGGGACGGTGGCGGATACATCGTCTAAAGTATCGGTTGGTTGGGTATTGGTAAAAGGAGCAGCCAATGTTTTTATTATCAATGATGAGAAAACCGAGGTAACTGTTACTTACAATGTGGGTAATGTTGATGAAAAGCCTGTCAAAGTAGCGGCAGGAAAAACAGTTAACGTTCCTTACAAAGGTAAGGGGTATGATAACGGTAAGGGTGTTATCAAAATCGTAAAAGTTGATGGGGCGGGAGCAGCTCCGGCAGCAGCAGCTCCAGCAAAGGCAGCTCCAGCAGCGGCAACTCCCGCAAAGGCAGATCCGGCAAAAGCAGCTCCAGCAAAAGCAGCTCCGGCAAAGGCAGCTCCCGCAGCTCCTGCGGCAAAGAAAAAGTAAGTATTATTACAGGGGAATTGTAGTATACCGCCAGCAATTCCTCTGTGATACTCTACTTGAATGTAAAAAAACATACCTTCCAAAGTCATCTTAAAGAAAATAAATCATGAGCGCGGATAATTTCACATCCGTTTCACCGCTTGAAACAGTTCCTTCCGGCTAATTTCTGTCCACACGGGTCTTCCATGGGGGCAGCGGGGATCGGGAAGGGAGAGAGCGGCTTCGGCGAGGGTACGCGCGGCTTCGGCATCAAGGTAGTCGCCGTCTTTGATAGCCGCATGGCAGGCAAGCGTTGCCGCCCAGCGCTCGGTTATGTTTTCGCCTGCCTGCTTCAGGTCCAGAATAGCCTTAACCGTATCGCCATCGCTGAGACGCCATCGTACCGGTAGGGCTTCTATGAACCATTTTCCGCTGCTCCCTTCATCGTGTTCAATGCCAATGCCCAGTCGCGCAAGGTCTTGTTTGCGGCTTTCAAGGAAACGGTCGTCAACCGTGCTTTCCGTTGCAAAAGGAATACTTACCAGCAGTTCCTGTGTGGGAATAGGCGCGTTGATGAATTCGTTGTACAGGATGCGCTCATGGGCTGCGTGTTGATCGACAAGGAACAGCGTTTCATCTTTTTCAACGATGATGAACAGATCAAAGACCCTCCCCACATACCGTACCGTCCGCTTTTCACGCGCTACGGCATGGACGCCGGCGTCTTCAAGAGCGGCGCCGCTCCTGCCGGGCGGGTCTGTCAATCGGGGGCTCGTTTCGAGTAGCGCCTCCCGCGCCATTGCCGCCGTGCCGGAAGCATCGCCTGTGGCGCCGCCGCCACGGTAAGAAGCGTCCTTTTCAAACACACAGAAGCTTTCATTCCGTGCGGTTTTCCGCGCCGCGCTATAGTGCGGCGCATAGCGCGGCTCAGTATGCTCCCCTTTTTCCTCGTGCGAAGGTTCGCCCGTCCACGCGAATTCTTGTTCCGGGGCGTTTTCAGACGCGGACGGAAGCGCCTCCGTGCGCTGCGCCTCATCCGCGGTATACGCCGTATACCGCCGCTGATGACGGCTAAAATCCCGAAGCGCGCTGGTTATTGCGTGATGAATAGCGTCCAGATTCGTAAAACGCGCTTCGCGCTTCGCCGGATGGATATTGAAGTCCGCCAAATGCGGGGCGACGTCGATAAACAACGCGCCTACCGGATGGGAGCCGTTTGGGAAAGAGCCTTGCATACCGTATTCAATCGCCTGTAGAAAGGAATACTCCTGTATGCGCCTGCCGTTTGCAAAGACAAACTGGAGTTTGCGGGTAGCGCGGGCGAGTTCGCCGCCTCCAATCACGATGTTCACCGAAAAACCGCTTCCGCTCGTACTGATTTCATGCAGAAAGGCGGCTTCGCTTTTGTCAAGCATGAGTTCGGCAAACCGGTCCCTCAAAGAGGCTGCGCCGTTCAGCATGGTTTTTACCTTGTTGTTTTGCGTAAAGCGAAAGCCGGCTGCGGGAAACGCCATTGCTTTTTCAACAAAGGTTTGATAGCACAGGGCTGCTTCACTCCCTTCCCGTTTAAGAAACCGTTTTCGCGCGGGAATGGTATCGAAAAGCCCAAAACACCGGATACTCGTCCCCTTTACCCGCCGCGCCCGCTCCAGTCTTGGCGGACGGGAATCGCCCGGTCCCACTTCAAGACGCCACGCTTCCCGTCCGTCCGTGCTGGTGAGTATGTCCAGCGCCGAAACAGCCGCGGCCGCGGCAAGCGCCTCGCCCCGGAATCCGAGCGTTTCCGCGCGGTTGAGATCGTCCAGAGAACGTATCTTACTGGTTGCGTGGTTATACCAGCACAGCTCCACATCCTCCCGCGTCATGCCGCAGCCGTCGTCGATGACTTCAACCGCGCGGACGCCTCCCTCTTCGATGTTCACCTCAATAAAACCGCTTTCCGCGTCAATGGCGTTATCGAGCAATTCGCGCACAAGGCTTGCCGGACGGTCGACAACCTCGCCCGCCGCTATTTTACGCGCCTCTTCAGGGGGCAGAATACCTATGCTCATAGGTCATCAAAGAGCGTAAGCTCAGGCTCGCTGTCCGGTTTCGCGTTCGGCTCATTCATCAGTATCTGGATTCGTCTCTCAATCTTCTCAAGGTCTTTCTCCAGCGTTCCGGCTAATGCGATCCCTTCCTCAAACGCCTTGAGCGCATCGTCAAGGGGAATCTCCGGCTTCCGTATCGTTTCGCTTAACGATTCAAGACGCGCCAGCCGTTCTTCAAAGTTTTTCATATAGGGGGACTTCCTTCCGCTTCCACAGCGTATTCATGTATACGAGTCCGGCGCAGCGCATACCGCAAGAAAACGCCGTGTATACGCTTTAGATTACCGCATCGCCGCGTCAGCGTCAAGACGGCGCGGAACGCGGAGCGTCCGCAAAAGGCGCGGCTTCAGACGCCGCTTATAAGCGGCGCTATTTTCGCGGTTAATTACACAAAATATGAATGATACGCCTTTACAGCGGAACGCGGCTGTGCTATATAATGAGCGCGTTTCGTAAGAAACGCGCTTCTTTGTGGAAGCGCACTTCATTACAAGGGCTTCATAGCCGAGGAGTAGTCATTATGACTAATAAGACAAAATCCCTCGCTGTACATCACGGGGGGTGGGGGGGTCAAGTGCCGAACCCTTAGCGCCATACTTGCCGCTCTGTGCGCGGCGGCGACATTCGCTGTATTTTCTAGCTGCGGCGATCCCACAGACAACGGCGGAACCGAACCGTCCGTTCCTTCCGTTTCTTCCTACACTGTAACCTTTAACGCCAACGGCGGCAGCGCGGTTGACCCTCAAACGGTTAAAGCGGGCGAAAAGGTAACGGAGCCTCAAGCTCCAACCAAAGCAGAGCATATTTTCACCGGCTGGTATAAAGACGCAGCGTTCAACACCCAATGGAACTTTGCTACGGACGTGGTTCTTGGCAACCTCACCCTGTATGCCGAGTGGGTAGATCAGAATACTTCTTTTTACACCGTAACCTTTAATGCGGAGGGCGGAACTCCTGAACCGGAGCAGCAATCCATCGTAGAGAACAGAAAGGCGCAGCAACCAGAAAACCCAACGAAGGCGGGGCATATCTTCGACGGCTGGTATACGGACGCAACGGACGAAGAAACCCGCTGGAACTTTGCAGTCGATACGGTTACTAGCAATACCGCACTGTACGCTAAATGGGCGGAGGCGTTTACCGTAACCTTTGACTCGAACGGCGGCTCGGCTGTTCCGACCCTTACCCGTGCGGCAGGGGAGTATGTGTACCTAGACGGCTATCGATCCGCCACCGCCAAAAGCGGGTATATCTTTGACGGCTGGTATACAGACCAAGC
>JAISMJ010000003.1 GCA_031276815.1 Treponema sp. | reverse complement strand
AAAATCATGGAACGCATCCGGGCGCAGTTTCAAATGGACTAAAGGCTCTGATGACCTTCTTCTAAAAATACGCAAAGCCCGTGGAGGCTCAGTTATGTCAAATGAATAATACAGAACACCAGGTCATTCCGCTACGCTCCATTCCCACTCCGTTGCTCCGGCACAGTTTGTCGGCCCTGGAAATGCTACGCATTTCCTTATTCGGGCCGCCAAAACGTCGTAAACAGCCGGAACGTTATGCGCAATGGGGGCTAAAATATTAAAAAATTTAAAAAAGGTCTTGACAATATTCAAAGTCTGCAATATTGTTATCATAAGGAGAAAACAAGTGAGTTGGTATAACTGGAATGAGTATAATGATGATGTCGATAGGATTCAGCAGAGAGCAGAACAGCAAGATGATATTCTTGACAAAGCGGGCTTGAGTGATGCAGACCCTGTAAAGCAAGGTAAATATATGGATGATTACTGGGCAATGCAGCGGCAGAAAGAAGGCTATCAGCAATATAAAGAGCAATGCGAGAGGGACCGTGAGTTTGGAACTGCTGGAGTTTCTCGTTCTTTTGCGGATACTACGGGCGGTGATACAGCTAAAAAGGTAGTGCTGGCTGGTTCAGCTGCTGTTCTTCTTGGATATGTCGGTGGAAAAATATATCATTATATAAAGAATAAAATGAAATTCGATGCGTATACAGAAGATATTACAGGGGTTTCAAGAGAAAGTCTTGTGGATGTTTTTAATGGCGCTGGAATATTTAAAACGAAAAAGAAACGAAAAGAATTAGAACATGGTGATTTTATACGCGATAAGAACGGAAAATTTACAATGATAAAAAAACAATAGTGTATGCCCCCACTGCGCCTAACAGGACTGTATATGCTTCGCCGCCGGTAGGCGGCTCGGGGTTCCGTTCGCCTAGGTCATTCCGCTATGCTCCACTCCCACGGCTCACTACACCCACAGTTTGCCAGCCCTAAAAATGCTACGCATTTTTCTATTCGGGCTGTCAAACCGTCGTAAACAGCCGGAACGTTATGCGAAATTTCAAAACAGAGACTTTTTAAAAGTAAAATTATAATATATACTATTGCTGTGAATAACCCTTTGCTTGAAACGGTACGCACACTGCGAGGAAATCCGCGAGCTTGTGTGTATACCGAGTACCTGGGGACTGTTGATGAATTTGTGCCTCCCCTATGCGTCTGTATATATGATAGCTCTCGGTATAAGCGATAGTGAGATTGGGTTTATCGCGACTCTCTATATGCTCTCTCAAGTAGTGTTCGCACTACTCAGTGTACCCGATTATTGATAAAACTAGACCGGCGCAAAAAACCGTACTCTTCGATTTTATTGCATGGTGCATTCCCTGTTTGATCTGGTGGCGGACGGAAATTTCTGGTTCTTTCTTGTAGCCGCTTCGTGCAACGGCGCTATGAAAGTAACGACTAATTCATGGGATTACCTGTTAGTCGAAGATGCTGAAAAAAGCCAGATCACGCACATTTATTCATTGGTCATCATGTGCGGACAGTTATCAGCACTTTTCGCTCCGATTTCCGTATTATAGGACTCGCCGGGAACGATCTTTTCTTTGACAATTACCGCATTAATCGGCGCAGTCGGTATGATTAACACCACCTTCTGGAGGTTATCGCAAGCCAAAAACTTCTCGTACCCGATACGCTTCTGCCATTTTTCCTTATGCTCCGCTCTATCATCACTATTGTCTTCTTCTGGACCGTCGTTCCACACCTCATAACAAAAACGCTCAAGCTGCCACTGCTTGCCGGTTTCGCAAGTTCCATAGCTGGACAAACGATTCTGCTCTTTACGCTGGCGTCAGGCATAGCCAGCTACCTCTTCCTCTGTGTATCGCTGATTTTTGACGGCTTCGGCGCTGGAATACTTGCCATGTTAGCGGAATCGCTTGTCGCCTTCCACATCAAATTTCCCTAAAAGTGGAACGCGCCAGAGTGATGGCGATTCAACATACGATTATTATATTCGCTACCTCGCCTTTGATTGGATAGGCGGGATACTATCCGGTATTTCAAGAAATTTGCCTTTTGTACTGACAATTTGTATGCTCTGCGCTGGCATTATAGTAACGCTAGTATGTTATCGGGAAAGCAGCAAGAGATGATGTATTGATTTTTATAGCCGCGCTCAGTATAGTTATTCAGTAGGGACCACCATGAAAAAGATCATTGTTATACTTTGTTTCGCAGTCGCCAGGACGCTATGGGCGGCTGATTCGGATGCGGACATGCACACGGATATATCGCTGACGGCGTCTTCTCTGCCGGAAGCGCAGGCTGCCATTATGCAGAGCTTTACGTTTCCTTTTTTACGGGGAGAAAATCCGCTTACCACCGGAAACAATATGACCCTGAAACTCGGCGCGAATGTATCGCCGATTTCGTTTAATATTCTCGCCGATACGGTATGGACGCCTCTTGCGTTTTTCACGGTTTCGCTCGGTGCAAAAATAGGAAGCGGCTGGAATTATCCGTTGTTCGGCAGCCCTATGAAAGGTATGGGCGTATACCGCCGCCTGCCAGATGAGGAGCCGTCCGAAGGGGTACATAACGGATCGGGGCTGGATGGCGTTGTATGGAACGCTCATGCGGGAGCGACCGTTCAATTCGATCTCGCCGCGCTTTTTCCCGGGGACTGGAACCATGTCGTCATGCAGGTTTATAATGAGATTACCTACCAACGCTATACCGGAGCGCGGGGCGATGAACAGTGGTATTATGAAAACGACGACGGCGTCAATCAAAACGCTTTTTCTCATTATTTTTCCACTTTGCTGGGCTATCAAATGCCGCTTTTTATTGATTTAATGGGCGCGATGTTTGAGATGAAAAATCTGTTCTACAATCCCGATACAGGCGAATCCATAACGGATCGAGGACCGGAAATGACCGTTTCAATCGCGGCGGATTTCAAGCTGTCCAGACGCATTACCCTCATGGCGTTAGGGCAATGGAAGAACAAGCTGCTCCATCCAATCACCGCCAGCTACAGCCGCCGGTGGGACTTTTTCCGCGTTGCGCTTATAGCGACCTATCGCGTGAAATGATCCATAATGAGACCTATATGAGATAAGAAATGAAAGCATCCATGTTTGACGTTGTTGCGTTAGGAGAATTGTTGATTGACTTTACCCAAGCTGGCGTGAGTCAAAATGGCATGAGACTTTTTGAACAAAATCCGGGCGGGGCTCCCGCAAATGTACTGACCGCGCTTGCGAATTTGGGCTGCCGTACCGCCTTCATCGGCAAAGTAGGCGCGGATATGCATGGGGATTTTCTGCGAGAGACCTTACACAGCAAGCATATTGATACACGGGGACTCGTAAGCGATGCCGCCGCCTTCACAACGCTTGCTTTTGTCAGCTTGAACGCCGCTGGAGAACGCAGTTTCGCCTTTGCCCGAAAACCTGGCGCTGATACATACCTCCGTACGGAAGAACTGCCCTCCGACATTATTGAGCGGTGTACGATTTTTCATTTCGGTTCGTTATCCTTGACCGATGAACCTGCACGGCAGGCTACGCTGGAAGCGGTTGTATGTGCCCGCCGGTCCGGCGCGCTGATCTCGTATGACCCCAACTACCGTGCACAGCTTTGGCGGAGCGAGGGCGAAGCCGCTCGCATGATACGAAGCGCAGCGGTACACGCAGACCTCATCAAAGCCAGCGAAGAAGAAGTCATGCTGCTGACCGGCATGGATACATATAAAAAAGGCGCGAAAAAGCTACTGGAACAGAGGTGTTCCTGTGTGGTGGTAACGCGAGGCGGCGAAGGAGCCGCTGCATATACCGCCAGAGGCTCGGTATCTGTTCCGGCGCATCAGGTTCCGGTGATTGACACCACTGGCGCAGGCGATGCTTTTTGGGGCGGCTTTTTATTTCAAATACTTACCCATGGTTTCACTCGTAGCGCATTGAAGGACGCGGACGATCACGTTCTGGGCGTTTGTGCCGCCTTTGCCGGCGCGGTGGCGGCGCTTTGTATTCAGAAACACGGTGGTCTTCCGGCAATGCCGTACTTGGATGAAGTTACGCGATTGTTAGCTGGAACTTGATTCGGAGCGAATATGCGTAACGGAAGGGGTTTGGCTAAAATACTATGGTATAGTATCTTGAAAAAATCGAGAAAATGGCTAATGGGAGTAACTATCCAGATGATTTTAATGAAAGTATCCATGTTTTGCCATTGTTGCGTTAGAGGATTTGTTGATTGATGTTACCCAAGCGGGCGTGAGTTACAATGAGGCTTTTTGAACAGATATCGGAATGTCCCGCCAGCTCCGGTATGGCGGCGAGAGTCTCGCGTATAGTAGCGAGACTTTTGGCAGCTTTTCAAGAAAATCCTGTCGGGTGTTTCGTATCCTCTCGTGTATACGCACGACTTTAATCCTTGCCCTATCTCGATGTTTACTTTTCCTCGTTTTTCGTGAAAGCGCCTTTTGAGAACAGCACTGCCATCTTCGTGTGGTACATATCCTTATGCTCGCTTTGCCGCTTGAACTTCGGAAATCTTACTGCTTCCCCTCCCTTCACTCCCTGTAACGATTTATAGAAGTGCATAGACAAGGCTTCTTTTCTTCAATGCTTTTTGTATGTTTATGTTCATCTTACATCTATTGCAACTCATGTTTTATAAAAATACAGAGTTGTTGTTAGACAATCACTCCTTGCACCGTCCAGTCCAAAGTTAAAGCATTGGACTGGACGGCGCCCCTTTAAAATGAAATATAAAAGAAACAAGTTCAATAATATGTTGATTTTTTTCTTAATTTGATATAATATTAGATATCTTTATATTAAGAAGATCTAGTATTCGCCATTGGGGCGGTATGTTTTACACCGCGGGGTTGGTAGAGGGTACTCCATCAGTCTTAAGTTTGGTTTGTGAAACAAGAAACCATCGCTCAACGTGTGGGTAGCTCACAACCGATGCGTTCGTTATGTACGAGTATAGGGTAAAAGTAATGGAACGATGTGTACGGAGAAAATAAAAAATGATTTGGGGAGGGAAAATGGAGTATTTTGTCGAACAAGCCTTGAGTTATACCGAATGTCTCAATAAAATCAGAACGAAATATGGCGAGAGGGTAACGATCCTCTATCACAAAAATATTCGTATCGGCGGTATATTTGGTCTCTTTGCCAAAGACGGAGTGGAGATCACCGGATTTACCGCAAACAATTATGCAAAAAACGTAAACGTTGCAACGCCTGCTTCCAGCATCATACCATCTTCCGAGCCTAAAAAACCGCTTGATTTTGAGGAAGAAAAGGGACGGCTTCTTAAAATGGGAAATGCGGCAAAAAAAGAAGAGTCTAGCAGGACGAAAATCATTGAGGAGGTGAGATCCATCATAAAGGAAGCTGTTAGTACTACTAGAGATACCGCCGCTTCAGAGCAAGACTCCCATCCTACACTTGTCCGGCTGCGCGAAGCGCTTGGACTGAATGATTTTTCACAAAACTACATTCAGAATATCATTGAACGATGTAAGAAAGAAAATTCCTTTGAAAATTTCAACAATTATGAAGCCGTGGAGGACAAGGTGCTTGAATGGATAGGCGAGACTATTCTCATTTATCAAGAAGCAAAAATCTATAAGAAACCCCGCATCATGGTGCTGGTAGGTCCCACCGGCGTTGGAAAAACCACTACCATTGCCAAACTTGCTGCTATTTATGGGATAGGAAATTCCAGCAAACCGCCGATTTCGGTGCGAGTTATAACCATTGATACTTACCGTATGGGTGCAAAATCACAGATCGAAGCGTATTGCAACATCATGGAAATACCCCTCTCCTATGTTGAGGATTACGATGATTTAAAACGAACAATAGCTCAATATTTTGATGAGGTTGATCTTTTTTTAGTCGATACTATAGGAAAGAGTCCGCGTGATTCCGCTCAACTTGGCGAGATGAAACAACTCTTGGACGCATGCGGTCCTCAGGCGGAGGTACATCTTGCCGTTGTGGCATCAACAAAATCAAGCGATATAAAAGAAATTCTGCGTCAGTTTGAACCTTTTAATTACCGTTCCGTGATCATCACAAAATTAGACGAAACCACACGTATGGGCAATGTGATAAGCGCGATGTCGGAGAAGGGAAAGCGCGTATCGTATATAACGGATGGGCAGAAAGTGCCGAGTGATATTCAGAAGGCGTCTGTAGTGCGTTTCCTTGTCAATTTGGAAGGATTTCATGTTAAAAGATCAAAGATTGAGGAGCATTTTCCTCACGATGACGCAGAGCAGATACAATGGAGAAAATAGTCTTTATAAGCCGCAGCAATAAAGGCACGGAACAATATTATTTGAATACTGATCGCTAAAGCTTTGGATAGCTGATATAACTAACAAGGATTGTTAAGAGGAATTATCATGGAAGATCAAGCAGAAAAATTGCGTGAAATGATGCGGAAAAGAAACGAAATTTCGGCACCAATCGCAGAAAAAATCTCACCGGTTAAGACGTGGGAGCAGAAAAGAAACCGTATCATCACCGTTAGCAGTGGAAAAGGCGGTGTTGGAAAGACCCATGTTGCGGTCAATATGGCTATTGCCTATGCGAGACTCGGTAAGAAAGTAGTTGTCATGGATGCGGACCTGGGACTTGCCAATGTGAATGTCATGCTTGGTCTTATTCCCAAATACAATCTTTTTCATGTGATGCGTCAGCAGAAAACTATGAAGGAGGTTCAGGAAGAGACCGAATACGGTATCTCCATTGTTGCAGGCGCATCCGGACTTTTTAAGATAGCGAATCTTACGGAAGATCAACGAGAACACTTCATCAAAGAACTTATCACACTTTCCAATGTAGATATTATCATCATTGATACGAGTGCAGGCGTTTCAAAAAATGTGCTGGACTTCATCCTTGCGGCGAATGATGCGATTATTATCACGACCCCGGAACCAACCGCGATCACAGATGCCTATGGTATTACCAAGATAATCGCAACGGAAACATCTGATAAATCTGAAATTGGACTAAAACTCGTGATAAACAGGGTGAAAAATGCCGAGGAAGCGAAAAAGGTTGCCGATCGGATGATCAACATTGCAGGGCAGTTTTTGAACCTCAAGCTAGATTACCTTGGCTTTATCTACGATGATCCGGTGGTTTCTCAAGCCGTATTGAAGACTAAACCCTTCATGGTTATCGATCCAAAGAGTAAGGCATCGCTTTGCGTACAACATCTTGTGGAACGCATGGAAAAAACTGAAGCCCAGCATGAAAGCGGTGGTTTTGCGCTTATGATGAAACGGCTTTTCAGTCGCACATGAATGAGGAAGCGATATGGCGACAGATAGAGAGTATAAGGCGGGAGAAGTGAGGCATGTAGAGCGGGTTTTACTCGCCAACAAAGTCATGTTCTGGCTGCTATACAAGATATGTCGTTTAGGGATAAAGATATATCGGTGTGAGCATTGTGCTATAACAACGCCTCTTGATGAGAACGCCGCTATAAATAGAGAAAGGTCTGAGATCGACATCGGCTAGACCGAAGTCCGCTGTTAGCGGGAAGTCTACGAATACGTTGGCTGCCGACACATACTGCTTGGCATACATGCCGGCAGTGAAATCAGCGTAGAAGAAGCAGGAAATTAAACCTCAAACCGGTACTTTGAAACAGTGAATACTGGTTTGAGGGCGTTTTATAAGGCAGGAGATCAATGCATGTAAAAACAAGCAGTATCATTGCGGGCGGGTCCTTTCTTTTATCCTTCCTCGTTGGACTTATCGGAGGAGCCGGTTTTCCGATGATCCTTGTCCGCGCTCTTGTTTTTGCCCTACTTTCTTTTGTGTTGTCAGAAATTATTCATCTGGTTACGGAACGTTTTTTGATTAATGCGCCGACTGCTATGCCCGAAGATATACCGCCTGCCGGTTCCTATGTGAATATTTCTGTGACGAGTGATGTAGATACAAAATCGTCTGAAACCACTGAAATTACAGGTGCACAGGTTGATATCATAGAGACCGCGAAAACTGAGAAAACCGGAGAGGTCCCTGTTGGCACTTCGGCGGATGATTTGCGGTCAGTCTCATTACCAGCGAGCGGACTACTAGATCGTGAGACCAAAAGCGGCTATACTAACACGATGGATAGCGGACAAAATTCTTTGGCGACGTATCTGTCGTCAGACGAATTGGCGGAACTTTCTACAAATACAGCTATGCCGGTACAAGATGGAAAATTACCTGATATGGAAAATATGGCTGATGCTTTTATCGAGAAAGAAGAGGAGGAATCGTTTACGTCGCCTTCCCGAAGACGATCGGGAAAGACAACCGGAGTCTTGGAAAATTACGATCCTGCAAAACTCGCAGGCGCTATAAGAACCATACTACAAAAAAAATGAGGGTGATGATGGGGAATATCCCTCTTGAGCAAAGAACAGAAAACGAACACTGGATTGAGTACCGTAAAGCGAAAGATCCGAAAATTCGAGAATTTTTTATTAAGCAATATGCGCCGCTGGTAAAATACGTAGCGGGCAGAGTTGCGGTGGGAATGCCGCCTACAGTGGAATTTGATGATCTCGTCGGTTTCGGCGTTTTCGGTCTTTTGGATGCTATTGATAAATTCGATCCAAAAAAAGGCGTTAAGTTCAAAACATACGCCGTCACCCGTATCCGGGGCGCTATTATTGATGAGCTTCGTTCGATAGATTGGGTTCCGCGTTCGGTACGGCAGAAGGCTCGAGAAATTGAGGATGCCATAGGCGCACTTGAGGCGCAACTTGGCAGGGTTGCGACAGATCAGGAGATTGCATTATCGCTTGGGCTTAAAGAAGAAGAATATCTCAAGCTCCTGACGAAAACGACATCAACTACCATGCTTTCTTTAAGCGACGTATGGTTTTCTGGCGATGAAAACGATAAGGTTTCTATTGGTGAGAGTATTGAAGCCCCCTCTAGTCTTAATCCCGATGTGATTACCGAAAAGTCCGAAACTAAACGAGTGCTTAAGGACTATATCAAAGAACTGCCTGAAAAGGAGCGAAAAATACTCGTGTTATACTATTATAATGGTTTGACCCTTAAAGAAATTGGTCAAGTTTTGAATGTTACCGAGTCCAGGGTGTCGCAGCTTCATTCAAAAGCAATACTTCATCTGAGGGCTAAATTAACCAATGCGCGAAAGGGTCTTGTATAAGGAAGATTTTAAGCTATAGGGCGCAATACCCTGCAACTTAAAAAGGATGCAGCTATGATAGATTTTGTCAAATTACAGCAGTTGATGAAAGAACAACTTGAAGTGGACAGGACGATTCGTATCGTTGAGGCCGAAGGCCCGACGTTGGATGCCGCTATTGAGGAAGCCGGTACTCTGCTTGACCTTCCGGTACGTCGCATTGAGTACGAAGTGGTTGAACGGGGATTCAAGGGTGTTTTTGGAACCGGAAAAAAGGATTGGAAAATCAAAGCCTACGGCAAGATTTCGGTACAGACAACAAAGACCAGTACCAGCAACGTAAGCGCGGATGGAGAAGCCGCTTCAACGATTGGGATGAACATGGACGGAGAAGTGTTTGTCCGTTTAAGCCCCGATGGAGCGTTGCTTAAAGTAAAACCTCCTACCGGATCAGGTAGATTCGTTACCGAAGCAATGGCAATGCAGGCGCTTAATGACCGGTCTGTTAAAAATATTGATAAGGAAGCCGTCCGTAATGTTATCAAGGAAGCCGAAGGCGTGTATATTAAAGTCGGAACCTTTGATCGCAACTACAGCAATGACAGTAGCATGAAGGTAGAAACCACGGATAATGACATGAAAGCGTATATAACGGTGGAACCGGCAGGTATAAGAGGCTGCGATCTTTCCTTTGACGTTATCATCAACTTTTTGCGTAATAACCGCATAGTGTACGGAATAAAAAAAGACGTTATAGAACATTTTATAGATTACCCTGTCTATAAGACGCCTGTGTTGGTTGCGGAAGGTACCAAAGAAGCCAATGGACGAAATGCGTACATAGAATACAAATTTGAAACCAATCCGAATAAGATTCGTTTACGGGAAAGCCGTGACGGTAAAGTTGACTTTAAGGATCTCCAGATAATCCAGAATGTAGTTGAAAATCAGCCGGTTGCCATAAAAATTCCGGCTCAAGAGGCTGTAAAGGGAAAAACGGTTAAAGGCGATTATCTTCCTGCAAAGGATGGCATGGATATTCTATTGCCGCTTGGGAAAAACGTACATGCAGACGAAGATAAAATGACGATTCTTGCCGATATTAACGGGCAAGTCATGCTTGCCAACGGCGTTATCAACGTTGAGCCGGTATTTGTGGTAGAGGGTAACGTGTGCCTCAAGACAGGCAATATCATTTTCTTGGGTAC
The DNA here is from genome assembly GCA_031276815.1 of Treponema sp. Taxonomy (GTDB): domain Bacteria; phylum Spirochaetota; class Spirochaetia; order Treponematales; family Breznakiellaceae; genus JAIRKH01. Next base: position 10,334 of record JAISMJ010000003.1, on the reverse strand, counting down.
TGTTGTGATTACCGGAAATGTGGAAGATGGATTCTCTGTAAAAGCAGCCGGAAACATTGAGGTAAAAGGTACTGTTGAGCGCGCTGAGTTGGAAGCGGAAGGCGACATTAGTGTTGCCCAAGGTATAACGGGGAAGACTATCGGTCATGTGAAGGCGGGAAAATCTATATGGGCGCGTTTCATAGAAAACGCCATTATTGATGCGGGCGATATGGTGGTGGTATCCGACGGCATCATCAATTCGCAGGTAGATGCCTATAAGCGGATCGTGTGCCAGGGAAAACGCGCTCGTATCGTGGGCGGACGACTCAGAGCGTCTGAAGAGATCAATGCCCAGATCATAGGCAGCTCATCCGGCACTACCGAAACCATCTGTGAGGTAGGCATTGATCCCAAAATAAAAGAAGCCATTGAGCAGCTGATGATCGATAAGTCAACCTGTGAGAAAGAACTTGAAGGCGTACAAGCCGAATTGCAGGAGCTTATCAACATAAAAGCCCAAAGAAAGAGCCTTCCTGAAGATAAGGAATTTCTCTTGAACGAACTCATGGATCAGAGAAACACTTTGACCGCAGAATTGCAGAATATTGATAAAGAAATAACTAAAAAACAGGAAGAACAGAACGAGGTCAAGACGCGGGGGCGTGTTTCCGCCGCAAATATGATATATGCGGGTACCAAAATTATCATCCGTGATGTTGTGACGGATATACGCAATGAGTACCGGTCCGCAACCTTTATCTTGGAAAACAATCTTATTCGCGCCGTCAAATATGAAGAGCCTGACAAAGACGCGAAGAGAGAACCGCAATTCGTGGATGACTGAGAAAAATGGCAATTCAACCGCTTGATTTACAGGTTATGTTTAGTCAGCTTGACTTGGTAGGGAAGTCCCAATCTGTGCAAAAAGAAGGGGTGCTCATACAGCAGACGCTACAGAATCGCAAAATACAAGAGCGAATCGAAGCGAATATTCAAGCTGTACATGAATCTCATAATACTGGAGACGGAGCGGAGGGGGTAAACGACAGAGATTCACGCAAGTTTGATGGAAGAGGCGGATCACGGCGCCGCGATAAAAAGCAGGAAGAAGGCGGTACTCCTCTCCAATGGGATCCCCGATTAGGGAAAAATGTCGATATAAGCGGATAACATGGATACGAGTACGATTATTTCTATTGTTAGCCTTGGGTTATGTGCGCTCTTTTTTATATACAGTAATGCGTATATACGGCGCAGGACGGGGCAGAAACGTATTCTGGCAGACTTCAAGGATGAAGTGTCAAAACTGATCGCCGAAATAGATACTGCAACAGATCGTGATGCGACGCTCATTGAAGATAGGATCAAGACGATCAGGGCGTTATTAGATGAGGTTGATAAACGTATCATGCTGTACGATCAGGAAGTGGCGAAACGCCGTGCTAATGAGGAGATGTATGCAGAACTTGGACGAAGACGGATTGCGGAAGCGCATATCAGTACATCATATAATCCGGCGTTGCAGAACAACACGCCGCCAAGCGTCATGTCGCTTGATAACGAGGTCAGTATTCAATCATTACTAAAAAAGGATCGCGGTGCTGAAGTCGATAAAAAAGATAAAATTAGTGAAGACCGGACAAAAGAAATGCCGCACACGATTTACGACGAACAGAAGTACATACTCGAACAGATTACGGAATTATCCAAGGCTGGTTTTTCCTCCAATTTAATAGCGGCGAGATTGGGTATGAGCATATCTGAAGTCGAGCTTGCCATAGCCATCGCCGAACGGCGTTCATAACTTGTGGTTAAACCGCCTTTCCCCTTATTTTCTATCTGTTCCTTCTTTTCTAAATTTTTTAATAATTTTAATTTTCCTGTTTCATTCAAACCTCTGGATGCGGCAGTGCTGCTCCTTTCTCTGGGAACGGTTATTTTCTCTGTGTTTGTTGTGTACTCAAAACCTCATGATAACGCGCAGGTGAGCATCCGTGGGGAAAATGACGCATGGCTCTTCCCGTTAGACGCGGAAGAGACCATAACGATTTGCGGTCCCTTGGGGGACACAGTGGTGGAGATTCACGGCAACAGGGTGCGCGTGCTGTCATCCTCTTGCGCTAATCAGACCTGCATCGCACAAGGGCATATCAAAGCCGCCGGACAGTGGATAGCGTGCCTACCGAATAACGTTTTCATGGTCATAGAAAGCAGTGAAAAAAGCGGAGAAGACCTTGATGCAAGCACGTGGTAATGGCACGGCTGCCAAGCCGCTTGCCTTATTGGGCGCACTCTGTCTTTTTCTTTCATCTATCGAATACATGATGCCAAAACCCCTGCCTTTCATGCGTATTGGCATTGCGAATCTGCCCTTGATGCTGGCGCTGGACATATTCGGATGGGGTGATTTTTTTCTGCTTGTACTGATTAAGATTCTGGGACAGGCGCTTATTACAGGGACGCTCTTTTCCTATGTGTTTCTTTTTTCACTTGCCGGAACCATACTATCCGCTTGTACGATGTTTTTCCTGCGCCGGTTATGCGGAAGTCGTATCGGTTTTATTGGGATTGGTACCGCAGGAGCCATGCTTTCCACTGTGAGCCAACTCGTTCTGGCATCTTTTTTTGTGTTTGGAAAAAGCGTCGTGTATATTACGCCGCCGTTCTTAGGAGCGGGATTTATTACAGGCATGAGTTTGGGCGCATTCTGTGAATATTTTACCGGTACCTCACGGTGGTATGCGGACATGAAGCGCCGCCTATTGATACTTGATGCTCCGCAGGAGCCGCAGGCGCATAACTGAATCGGATGCTCTTGTTATAAGTATGGAGGGACGTATGCACTTCGGGATGCGTTAGAAAACCCATTCGGGGTCGAGCGCGGACGGAGCGGCATCCGCCGCAAGGGAGCCGGATCGCAGGACTAACGCGCGGGTACAGAGGCTTTGGGCAAAGGCTAAATCGTGGGTGGCGATGAGTTTCGTATGCGGCAACGCCCATATAATCGCGGAGACGGCGCGTTGGGCTTTGGGGTCGAGAAATGCGGTTGGTTCGTCAAAGAACAGGATTTCCGGGTCCATCACAAGCACCGCCGCTAGCGCGCACAGCCGTTTTTCGCCGCCTGAAAGACGGAGCGGAGAGCGATCCGCCAAATGTTCAATACCCAGTTTCGCGAGCGTTTCCCGCGCGCGGTTTTGAGCGGTGTCTTCGGCGATCCCCATGTTGAGAAGACCGAAAAGCACATCATCATATACGCGGGACATAAACAACTGATCATCGGGGTTTTGGAATACGAAGCCTATTTTCCGCCGTATGGTCCGTATGGCGCGTTTGGAAAGCGCGATGCCGTCAATGAAAATAGAGCCATGTGTAAGCGGCAGGATACCGGCAAGGGCAAGAAAAAGGCTCGTCTTTCCGGCGCCGTTTGCGCCGATAAGCGCGGCGCTTTCGCCTTTCGCTAAGTGAAAACTTATGTCATTAAGAACGCACGTTGCGGGAGACGCGCCGGACCGCTCATAGGCTGCGCTTACATGAACAAGCCGTACCATAGCGTTCCAATAAAAAACGGAATGTCGATAAACCGGAAAAGCGCACAGGAGACACACACCGCACACAAGAATGCGGCGTCCCGCGCCTGTAACGGCTTTTTTGCGGCGCGGAGCGGGGCATCTCCATACCCGCGTAGTTTCAACGCATTGCCGGTATTCTCCGCCCGCGCCATACTCCGCAAAAAAAGCGAGCCGATGAAGCTGCCGGTATGCCGTATGTCTATGCCTCGCTGATTGCCGTGGCGGAAAGATCGCAGCGCGTACGCAATGCGTACAGAACGCGCCTCCGCCGCCAATACGCCGATATACCGGTACGTCATTTCAAAGAGCATGGTTAAAAAGGACGGCAGCCCGAAACGCCGAAGTTGCGCGGTTAGGGTATATGCGGGCGTTGTCGCCGTGAGGAGTATGAGCGCTTCAACGCACAGCGCCGCGCGGAATATGAGTGAAAAACAGGAAAGAACGCCGTAACTGACGGGGATGCCCATGACGGTACACGCGGTTTCTCTCTCAAACAGCAGGTGTGAAACGCCGGCAAAGACGCAGAACGGCAGCGCCGGCAGCAGCCGCCTGACGCTCACCGCAAGCGGAACCGCAGCCCATACGCCGGTTATCACCGGATACAGCAGAAAGGGTGTCAGCCGTCCCGCGTCATGGCGGTCAAAGGACATAACCGTTACGATATAGACAAAGACGGCGCCGAGTTTCACGCCGGTATGCAGGCGCTGAAAAAAGCCGCCGGCGTTTTCCGCGTGTAACGGCATGTCAAGAAAAAGTTTCACGCTGATCGGGTCTTTTTGCGTTTCAGCAGATACAGTACCGCGCCCACAGCGCCGGCAATCGCGCAGGTAATAAGCGAACCGGCAATGCCCGCGGCGGTTGTTCCGGTTGCCGCGCCGTCTTCTCCGGCGGCGCGGTACTCGTAGTCCGGCATAAAAGCGGATGCGTCTTGCAGCGCGGCGGCGCGTTCAAAGACGGCGCCGTCCGCTTCCAGTTCCGCGGAACCGGCGATCTTTTCAATAGACCATTCAAGCCCGTCAGGATAACTCGAAGCGAACAGGGACAGCAGCCCGCCCGTGATGAGAGCGCATACCCCCAGAACGGCAATAATTCTTCTGAACGCGCCTGCTTTTGATTTTTCTGTTTCTGAATATACAATGCCGGCGTTGGAAAGGGCGCTTGCGATAACTTCGGGGCTATTCGCGGCGACAAACGCAACGACCGCCGCGGTTACCGCCGCTTCGCCCGCGGCAATCGCCAGATGAATCGGCAGCATTAAGAGCGCAAACGCGGAAAACGGAAGCGCGGTAATGCCGGATGCGAGGGTTTCCAGCGCCACAAAGAATGCGCCGAGCGGCAGAGCGATCATGACGCCCAGAGCGCAGCCGGCCGTGAGCCGTTTGTGCGTCCCGTCTTGTCCTTCTTTCCCTGATGGTTGACACCGTTGGAAGAAGGGTTTGACAAGCAGCGGATACACAACGAGGCAGGGAATGACCCCCATATTGAATATATTGCAGCCCAAGGCGAGCAAGCCGCCATCCGCAAAGAAAAGGGCTTGCACCGCCAGCACGCTTACGAGAGTGAGCAGCGCGGGATAACTCCCCAGCAGACAGGCGAGCAGTATGCCGCCCCCTATATGCCCGCTTGAACCGGTACCCGGTATGGTAAAGTTGATCATTTGCGCTGCGAACACAAACGCGCCCGCAATCGCCATGAGTCCGACCTTCTTGACAAGTCCATCGCCCATGCCGGAAACTCCCGCGTCAAGCTCCGCTTCATTTCCCGCCCGGTCTTCTTCCGCCATCGCTTTTTTGATATGCGCCGCCGCATACGCAACCGCCCCGGCGGACGCCGCCCACATTAGTCCCCCGACCGCGGGGGAAATTAACGCATCAGCCATGTGCATCATGCGCCTCCTAATTTATTTATCAGATTCGCTTGATATCCGGCGCCAAAGCCGTTATCAATATTAACCACAGAAATACCGGGAGCGCAGGCGTTTACCATGCCGAGCAGCGCGGCTAAACCGCCGAAGGACGCGCCGTAGCCGGTACTGGTAGGCACCGCGATCACCGGCGCGGATACCAGCCCCGCAAGCACGCTAGGCAGAGCGCCTTCCATGCCCGCGACCGCTACGATCACCCGCGCCTTGCGTATACTGCTGAGACGGGAGAAAAGCCGGTGTATGCCCGCAACGCCCACATCACAGATACACTCCACCGCGCTACCGAAAAACTCCGCCGTACGTACCGCTTCCAGCGCCGCCGGCATGTCTGAAGTGCCGGCGCATACCACCGCGATTAAGCCCTGTCTGTCCTGCGGCTCGCAGAATACGCCGAGCGTGATGGTCCGCGCGATGTCATCAAACGCCGCGCCGGAAAAGGCGGCTAATACGCGCGATGCAAGCGAAGGAGCCACCCGCGTCGCCAGTACCGGTATGCCGCGTCCATGCAGGGCGCTTATAATCGCAAACGCCTGTTCATCGGTTTTGCCCGCGCAGTACACCGCTTCAGGGTAGCCGGTACGCTTGTGGCGTTCCGTATCCAGACAGGCGAATGAGGCTATATCAGCGTCCGCCATCGTCCGCCTCTTCGCCGCTCCGCGAGCCATCCGCAGTCATAGCGTTCAGCACGGCGTTCATACTGCCGGTTGCATACCCCGCAAGTTCAAACGCGGCATAGACAAAACCGGTCTTTTTAATTTTTTCCGATAGATCATCAAGCAGCGCCGTATTAAAGAACGCGCTCCGTTCTTCCGGCGCGACTTCTATGCGGGCAAGCGCGCCGCCGGGTATACTGTGCCGGCGCACCCGCGCCTGACGGAAACCCGCTTCCGTCAAGACGGCTTCAGCCCGCTCAACAGCCGCGAGTTTTTCAATGTCAATGGTTTCGCCGTAGGGGATACGGGAGGCAAGGCAGGCAAACGCCGGCTTATCCCATATTGGCAAGGCGCGTTCTTTTGCAAGAGCGCGGACGTCCAACTTGGTAAGCCGCGCATCCCGCAGCGGACTTATAACGCCCAATTCCGCAACCGCCCGCATACCCGGGCGGTAATCACCCTCATCATCGGCATTGGAGCCGTCCAGCACGGCGTGTATGCCACGCGCCCGCGCATACTCAATAACCGCGCCGAACTCGTGTTTTTTGCAGTGGTAGCACCGGTCAACCGGATTGCCCGCCACATCGTCTTCAATAACGGGCGCCGGCAGCAGCGCGTGTTCAATGCCGATAAGCCCCGCGATGCGTTTTGCGTCTTCAATTTCACGCGCCGGCAGCATCGGCGACACAATGGTAACGGCTATAGCCTTGCTTCCCAGCGCGTCAAACGCCGCCGCGCATACGAGCGCGCTGTCAACGCCGCCTGAAAAGGCGACCGCCGCCGCTCCATGCCCGCCAATGGCGCCGCTAATCACGCCGCTAATCGCGCTGCATAAGCGTTGATATTGTTCGCTGCGCGTCATCATGCGTTTCCTCCGTCAAGCCGCTCTTTCACCGCTGTCGCCGCAAGGTCAATAATTTTAGCAAGCGGCGCCGCATCAAGTCCGGGCAGCGTAAAATGTTCGTTTTTCACGGGCAGTAATATCCGCTCCCCGGGAGCGGCGAGGATGGACTCCGCCATGACGGGCGTAATTTCACCCATCATACTATTGGGGATAATAATGCCGATAGGACCGGCTATCAAACCGCCCAAACGCACGGACACGCGGATAGCGTTTTCACCGGTTGCGCCCCGCGTTGCGCCGGCTTTGAGCATCCGCTCGGTCGCCCCGAAGTTAGCGCCAAGCGCGATAATATCCTGCCGCTCATCAAGGAGTTCCCGTAAGCGTGAAATCAACTGAGCGCCGATTCCTCCGCCCATACCGTCTATTACCACAATGGGTTTATTCATAATACGTGATTATAATACAAATCTTTTGCCGGAGATTCGTCTTCCGCCGGAAGTTCATCTTCCGCAGTCAGTGGGATGCCATACCTGCGCCGCCGCCTTCATAACAGCGGGCGCATAGACGCCTTATGGCGCCGGATATGATACTACCGGAAAACCGTGGACAATGTCAAGGGCGGAACCGCATGCGGCATACCGCGCTAACGAGCGGGGATTGTCCACCGGAAACCCAGGTTGATTTGCCCAAAGAAGGGGGCTTGAGGATCATCAATGCTTTTGATAGAGGGATAGACAAAGGGGTACAGAGGCGCTTCTAGTCCAAGAAAAAGGGTTAACGGACCTATCCTATAGGACGCTTCCAGACCAGCGTATACATCGTAGTACTCATACTCCGAGGTATATTACAGTATTAAATAAGTCTTTATATTAAAAGTAATTATATGATTATTTTTAATATATGCTTACAAATAGGTAACAAAATGTTAAATTGATATTGATTTTTTAAGCGTATCGGTATAGAATAAAACAAAGATAAAAAGGAGTGCTTTATGGGAAAAGAGCGTTGTTTTTCAGGTGTATCGGATGAAGAGTTTAACAAGCTGTATGATTTTACAACTAAACGGGTGGACAGTAATCATAGTATAAACAAAGAAAGCGTCAATTCTTTGATGTTCTTGATAAAGGGTTTAAGCTGATGAGGAGCGATACGGAATTTGTGAAGAATTTTAGAAGAGAGGTATGATTATGGAAGGAAAGAATTTTATAGCAATCGGCAAGATACTATTTGAAACACCGGCATTTAGTTGGAATATACCGCATAGCCATTTTATAGTCAATAAGACGGAATCAGGGCTTTATCAGGCGACAAATCTGGAATTTGTCCTTGATGCCTGTGGAGAAGCGCTGCGGGATTCAATCAAAATCCTTGCGGGGCTTACTAGCTATCATACTATGAATATTATGTTTAACGGAAGAGGACACGATCAGTTTGAGGAAGATGTTTATACAACCGCAATGGAGACGTATTGGCGCGAGTATCGAAAGATAGAATGTGAACTGTCAAGAACCAAAAAAGATATAGGTCATAAACTTGACCGGTATTATATTGAAGCCGTCAAAGAGCTTATAGACAAGAACATGCAAGATATTATCTACCAGAAAGCAAAGTGGAAGGCTCATGCTATACTTGAACAGTTTAACAACATAAAATCGGACGCTATTACTATTGATATTGAATATAAAAATCTTGAGGCGGCATGATGGAAGAATACCTTGGCGCTGAATGCGTATTCAACGCGCTTTTTGAAAAAGACGTCTTGACCAAGCAAGACTGGAAAATGAAAAGCAACCAGTCTCTCTACTATAACGCATCATTTTTCTATACAAAAAGAAAAAGTCTTCGGTCATTTGTGGTGTATGTCAAAAATTCCCGGCATTGTATTGAAAAGTTATCCCTTGAAAATCAGGCGCATGTTCTACAGATACCTATAGATGATATTCTTTTACACTGTGCTATAACAGAAACATAATCCCGTGCGGGTAATCCCATCCCCGCCACTCATTCACTCATTGCCACACAGCTATAGCCCATGGCGTGTCCAATATTATAGGTTTTTACGCAACAATCTCCCAATCATCCGCTTGCATATCAGACTGAGTGGCAAGCCAGCCGCATTGTATTTTGTTGTTTGTCGGCTTAAAATCAACATGTCCCCAGAATTCGACTTCATCACCAACGCCTTTATGGTGTTCAAGCCACGCTCTCAATACGGGGTTCGGTACTTGTTCAACGGTAATCCTGATAGGCGGCGACCAATAGACAAATTGGTCTTTCCCGTTCCAACTCTTACGGGCAATTTTTAGCCCTGCTTTACATGCTTCTAACGCCTGTCCCAATTTCATCATTTCTTTACGCCGTCTCTACCGTCGCTATGTCCCCTACAGCTTCCGTTTCTTCTTCTTCCACAAGGCAATCTCTGTCGTATTCCCGCATACGTTCCTTGCTTATACCGCCCACTTCAAACATAGCTTTTGCGTCTTGGTATATTACCTCTAAAATCTCACTTTTGTATTTCTTTTTCATACATCACTCCTATACAATTTCTTTGTATGTTCCTGATTTTAGCAGGGCTTCTATATGTGATTCAGTCAATGCAAATGAATCTTTTGCTTCCGCTTTGAGCGATCTCAATTCTGCTTTGCTTATGTTGTCTCTATCTGATTTAGCAAATCCATAGACAAAGAACGTCCGCGCTCCGCTTTTGAAAAACACAATCACCCGATAGCCGCTTGACTTGCCGCCGCCTGATCGGGCGAGCCGCTGTTTGTAGACCCTGCCGCCTAGATCAGCGTCAAAGCGCCCGTTTTCAATGTCTGCGGCTGCTGTTTTCAGTTCCTCATCGCTTATGGCTTCCCTTTCGGCAAATCTGCTAAACCACCCGTTCTTGAATATCCTCATTGCCGCTCCTGTTTAACTATATCCCCTCAAGCGAAAGAAATCAAGCCGTGTCTTTACCCAGCAATCACCCCTACCGCGCCGTCCGTGTAGCCGCCGCATACAGCGCCCTGCTCCCTAGCGGGCTGCCGAGTGATGTCCAACTCACGCCGTCTGTTGAGTACGCTATCTTGCCACCAACGCCCACCGCTACAAACTTCCCGCCGCCGTAGGCTATAGCGCGGACGGTGCTACCCCCAAATGTAGAGTCCGCTACCTGCGTCCACGTTATGCCGTCAGCGGGAAAGCGAACGCGGCGTTTGAGCGGAAAGACTCGTATGACCGCGGACAAAACCTTATGACGTTTTAGGCACTGTTAGCAAAGATAGACAAAAGGGGAAAAACAGGATAAAAAGGAGGCGTGGGGGAGGGAAAAAATGGGAAGGGATAAACGACTATACCCAATAAGCGAGGAAAAGTTCACG
>JAISMJ010000116.1 GCA_031276815.1 Treponema sp. | reverse complement strand
CGTCTGCGCCAGAACCCCCGCGACGCCCGCCCACACGCCCAGCGCCGCCGTGATTAACACGCTCCTATACTTTTTCCTAGTATGTACTCCTTATCGCAAGGGGGCGAGCCCCCTTGCATCCCCCGCCTCGGCGTGGAGCGTTGGAGCGTGACCTCTCTTTGCTTGCTTTATAAGAGATCGCTATAATGAAAAAAAATCCTGTAGGAGCATGAAGATTTGCTATTTTTTTTGCGTATCGCTGACGTTTATAAATAAAAAGAGGCGTCTGACGACGCCTCCCTGTTACACGCTTGAACTGATGATATGCGCGGGCGCGGAACGCTACGCAATCAACATTGAGAACACCATGACGAACAACGCTACCGTTTCGCACAACCCGATGACCAGCATGTAGTTACCGAAGCCCTGCCCTGTTTCGCCGTACGCATCGCACGCCGCGGCGGAACAATTCCCCTGGGCAAGCGCGGACCCGCCGATAGCGAGACCGGCGAAAAGCCCCACGCCCAGAAGCTGAAACCCGTTGAGGTTGCCGCTTCCCAAAAGCGTCTGCATGAGAATAAAACCGTAAATCGTCTGAGTCAGCGGCGCTCCGGCAAACGCTACTAAAATAAACGGCACCGGTTTATTCTGAATAAAACACTTTTTCCACGCCCCGATAGCCGCCATACCGGCGACGCCTGCTCCAGCAGCGGAACCAACAGCGGCAAGTCCAAGACAAGCCCCCACTCCAATCTGTCCAACTAATCCAGCATCCATTGTATGCTCCTTATATATAGTTTTCTGTTTCGATCAAGCCTATATAGTATGTTAGGCTTGCCTCTTTTCCTTCTGCTGAAGCGCAAAAGGCGTATATGAATAACCGGACCATTCCATGCCGAGGTGGTTGCCGGCGTATTCCAATAAGTTAAGACGAACGCCATGAACGATGACCGATAGCGCGTTCATCACGATGTTCAACGCATGTCCAAAGGCAAGGATCAGACATGCCGCAAGCAGTTTCAGAATGACGCTCCCCGCCGAACCGCTCAGCCCCCCGCCAAGCGCCATTGAGTTGAAACTCTGCGCGATAGAAGTTCCCGCAAGCCCCACGGCGAAAAGCCTGATATAGCTGATAATATCCGCGAAGCTGGAAACCGCATTGAGGAATGTCGGGAGGAAATTCGCAAAACTCTTGCCAATATTGACCACAAAGTTTCCGCCCGTCTGATTCGCAAAGATGAAATAGGTGAAAAGCCCAATGCCGATGAAATAGACCGCAAACCCGGGCAGCGCTAGCTGCAAGAGCATCGACAGCACGAGGAAGTACAGCCCAATCATCATGACAAGCCACCCAAGCTGCGACAGGGCGACCAGCGAAGGCAGCAGCTTCCTGATGTTCTTGATATGCGCCCACACCAATTGAATAATGGCTACCGTGAAACAGAGAAACTGCACGTTCCAATAGGCTGTGTTTGCAGGCTGATCCGCCGGCGTCTTAAACAACGCGCTCAAGACCCCGGGAAACGGGCTTAGCGCGACATCAGCATTAAACTGCGGTATAACCAGCGCCTTGAGAAAGGCGGGGAGATAGCGGGAATCAATCGCAAACCATGCGCCGTTCAGCGCGCCCCAGACAATCGTACAACACGAGAGCAGGATGAACAGCTTAACCGCATCCGGAAAGCGTCCGCTTTTTTTCTTATAACCCGCGCCCACAAGCAGCGTTATACCAAGAAGGATCAGCCCATACGCCGCATCCCCAAAGATCATCGCGAAAAACAGACAGAAGAACAGCAGGTATGAAGGGCTTATGTCGTATTCACGGTAGCCCGGCACGGTTCCCAAAAAGCTGAACAAGGGTTGAATAAACCGCACAAGCGCGTTATTCCGCACGAGAGTAGGCGGCTTGTCCTCCTCTTTCGGGTCGTCTATCAAGAGCGCCCAGCCGTTTTCCGAAGCCGCCTGCTTCAAAACGCCAACCGTCTCTTCAGGAACGTAGCCGGAAATCCACGATACGGCGACTTCACCCGTGTCCGCGTCTTCCAAGCTTACATTCGCGGTCTCAAACTCGATCTGTTCCTTCAAAACGGCAAGTTCCGCCTTGATATGTCCCTTTTTGTACGCCAGCTTTCCAAGCTGTATCTCAATATCCTGTAACCGCGTCTTTATATCAGCTGCTTTTGTATCCAGCTCGGAGAGAGAACATTCCGGCAGCGCAAAGGGTTGCTCTCCGTCAATTTCAGAGCCGGCTGCAACGCCATACACGGTATTCTTGTCTTTACCAAGCACTATGAAGCGGGTCTCATCGGTTAATGCCGCATGCGCCTTGACGGTGAGTTCATAGGGGATAAGCGCGATGCCCTTCGCGGAGAGTTCCTGTAACGCCGCGGGACTAAAATTCCCCCATTTTTCGATGCGGCTTCTTTCTTTACTATTAAGAATGAGCTGTTCCTGCAAGGTCTTGCGTTTATCAACCAGCTCAAGCACATGGAACGAAACGTTCTCGTCAGCCGAGACCGGCGGCGGCGCGGCTTTTTTGTCAACCGCATAGTTACTCATAATACCGAGAGCGTTCTCCGCCTTGTTTTTCCGGTCAATGAGCTTGGAAAGGGTATCAGAAGAAACCGGCTTTTTTTCGAGGTGAAGCACGCCAAGCTCGCGGAGTTTTTCAAGGGATACATCCCGCGCCGCATCCAGAATCAGGATCGACGCTTTCTTCATAGGTACAATCATGTTGCCTCCATGCCTCGCTTGGCTATCTTGCCGCGGACTACCGCCGCTGTCTGCTGATCCCCAAGGTAGACTTGAATCTTCTTGATATGGACTTTTGTTTCCGGTATCTTTACCTTTTCAAAGAGATTGACGCGCTGAGTGGTAACACGCAATTCTTGATCGAGCCGGTTCCGCTGCTCTTCTAGCGTCTTGATTTCCAAGTCAAGGATCAACGCTCGTTTCAATTTTTCCACCGCGCTATCAAGCCAGAGCGGGGTGCGGGCGAGGTCATACGCCAGCGTCTCAAAGTCCGCTCCTTGGAAAAGCGGTATCGACACGCCCGCAATGTTCCCAACCGCGGTCTTGACAGCGGTAATCTTTACAATATCAAGCGTAAAAACGCCTGTTTCACCGAAGACGCCGATCCACACTTTGAAAGATTCATCAATATTGTCCTTTTCCGTCTTTAGTTCCCGTATACGGTTCTCGGTGTTGCGGATTTCCGCCTGTAACTGCTGCTTTTTTAACATCAGCGTCGGTAGATACCGCTGGTACATCTTGAGTGAATCCTTCTGTTTTTTTAGCTCATTCTTCGTTAATTTTATCTTTGCCATTAGTCTCTCCCACAGGATAAGCAGCTATATAGGCGGCGTATTCAATATCCTTCGCTATGTTCCGCACGTTCTCATGCGTTGGGCCAGAATTTCTCAATCAGCTCGGTGCGTAAGCCGGTTTCTTCAGGGCTGAAACACTCGGAGAGAATCTCCCAGCCAAGGTCAAGCGCCCTCTCCAACGGGATATTGACGGACAGATCCATCATCTCTTTTTCAAACTTTGCGCCGTATTTGAGGAGCTTGTCGTCCCATGCGGTCATAATGAAACCCATCGCCTTTTTCTCAAGGGTGTCTTTATAAGCGGAATAGAGCTTGATCATGCCGTCCATGAGCGCGCGGTGATCGGGACGGGTTTTGCCGTTGACCTGCTGCTTCAGACGGGAAAGAGAACCGAACGGCTCAATGTGTCCATTTTTGAGGTAGTATTGTCCTTCGGTAATGTAACCGGTATTGTCCGGCACGGGGTGGGTTACGTCATCGCCCGGCATGGTGGTAACGCCCAGCACGGTGATTGAACCGGCGGTAGCGAAGTCAACCGCTTTTTCATAGCGGCTGGCAAGCTGGCTGTATAGATCGCCCGGGTAACCGCGATTTGAAGGCACCTGCTCCTGAATGATGGAGATTTCCTTCATGGCGTCCGCAAAGTTCGTCATGTCGGTGAGCAGCACGAGTACTTGTTTGCCCTGAAGCGCGAATTGCTCGGCAACGGCTAATGACATATCCGGTATCATAAGACATTCGACCGTGGGGTCCGCGGCGGTGTGAATAAACATCACCGTTCTGGAGAGCGCTCCACCGGATTCAAGGGTATCTTTGAAAAACAAATAGTCATCGTATTTAAGACCCATACCGCCAAGAACAATCACATCGACTTCGGCTTGCATCGCAATACGGGCAAGCAATTCGTTGTACGGTTCGCCTGAAACTGAAAATATCGGGAGTTTCTGGGACACAACGAGGGTGTTGAACAGATCGATCATCGGGATACCGGTTCTGATCATGCGGCGCGGAATGATGCGTTGCGCCGGATTAACCGAAGGTCCGCCGATGGGAATAAGATTCTCGTGCAATGCCGGTCCCTTATCGCGCGGTTCGCCTGAACCTGAGAACACACGTCCCAGCAGATTATCAGAGAACGGCACCTGCATGGAGCGTCCTAAAAAGCGCACCGTGTCTCCTGTGGAAATACCGCGTCCGCCCGCAAACACTTGCAGGGATACGAGGTTGTCTTGCAACCTGTTCACCTCCGCCAGCGATGTGCCGAAAACGGTGTCAACTTCCGCAAGATCGCCGTAACGCACGCCTTCAGCCCGGACGGTGATAACGCTTCCGGTGATTGATTCTATTTTGCTATATACCTTTTTCACAGTTTCCTCCGTCCACTATGAGAGAATTGTCTCGGCGTTCTTGTCAATGCCGCGTGATTTATCGGCAACCGCGGCTTCAATTTCTTTCTGTAAAGAAACAAATTGTTCGCTATTTTCCTTTGATCCGTTGAAATCAAGGAATTTCTGGCGCAATTTGTTGAACCACGATCGGGCTTCATTCTTGTCTTCAAACACAAATTGAGAAGCAAGTATTTTAAGCACAAAGTTATAAGTATACTTCTGTCTATCAGGACTGACCGCCGCGTCAACCTCGTCAAAGGAGTTCTGCTGGAAGTACACCGCATCAAGAAAATCGCCTTTGAGATAAATAACATAATCATCAAGACTCGTCCCTTCCTCCCCGACAACTTTCATCATCTGATCGACTTCACTGCCGCGCCGCATGAAACTATGCCCATACCGCACTTTTTCTTCCGGTATGATACCCTTGTATTTTGACCACGAGTCAAGCGGATGAATAGCCGGATATTTGCGGGCGTCCGACCGTTCACGGGAAAGCCCGTGGAACGCGCCGACCACCTTGAGGGTTGCCTGCGTAACCGGCTCTTCAAAGTTGCCGCCCGCCGGACTGACCGTACCGCCGATGGTAACGGACCCGATTGAACCATCCCTGAGCCGGACAAGACCGGCGCGTTCGTAGAAGCTGGCTATGGTTGATTCCAAGTACGCGGGGAAGGCTTCTTCGCCGGGTATTTCCTCAAGACGCCCGGACATTTCGCGCATCGCCTGCGCCCAGCGGGAGGTGGAATCTGCAAGCAAAAGGACATTCAAGCCCATCTGCCGGTAGTATTCAGCAAGAGTAACCGCCGTGTACACAGACGCCTCACGCGCCGCTACGGGCATTGAAGACGTATTACAAATAATAATAGTACGTTCCATGAGCGAGCGTCCGGTTCTGGGGTCGGTAAGTTCAGGAAATTCCTTGAGAGTTTCGACAACCTCGCCGGCGCGCTCGCCGCACGCCGCCAGAATCACGATGTCAACATCCGCATGCCGGCTTGTAATTTGTTGCAAAACGGTCTTTCCCGCGCCGAACGGCCCCGGAATACAGTAAGTGCCGCCACGCGCCACTGGAAAGAACGTGTCGATGAGCCTGACGCGGGTAACCATCGGTTCTTCGGGTTTAAGCCTTTCTTCGTAACAGTCAATCGCGCGCTTAACGGGCCACCGGAACGACATGGTAACGGAGATTTTCTCGCCTTTTTCGTCCCGTAGTTCCGCTATGGCATGGCGTACCGTGTAAGAACCCGCATCTTTAATAGAGGCAACGGTGTACGCTCCATAGAGCCCAAACGGTACCATGATGCGGTGGGTAAACGCGCCTTCCGGTACGGTACCCAGCGTATCGCCGCGTTCTACTTTATCGCCTGCTTTAACAGTCGGGGTAAACGCCCATTTTTTATCAACGGGAAGGGCGTTAAGATAAATGCCGCGTTCAAGAAAATAACCCGTTTGTTCCGCCAACTGGGGAAGCGGGTTCTGAAGTCCGTCAAATACCTGACCTAAAAGTCCGGGTCCGACTTCAACCGCAAGCAAATCACCGGTATATTCTACAGAGTCGCCTATAGAAATACCTTTGGTGATCTCAAACACCTGAAGCTGGCTGATTCCGTTTCTGATGCGGATAACCTCGCTTTTAAGCCGTGTGTCTCCGACTTTGACATAACCGACTTCGTTCATGGAAACCGCGCCGTCAAACCGGACGCTTACCATATTGCCGTTTACGGCGACTACTGTTCCTTTTGTTCCGATCACTTCAGATCTCCTATTTTTTTAGCCGCGCCGCCCGTCTAAAATGGCGGCGTACAACATCTTATATTCAGCAAACCCTTCTTCCGCTTTGAACAAAGCCTTACGTTCCAAGAGACGCAGTTTGAGAAGATAGGCGTAGACGGCGTTTTCGCCGAAATAGCTCAAACCTTGCATGGCTTCAATCGCATTCCAGCGGGCTTGATCCAAAAAAAGCTCGGCTTCCAGCGGCGATTCAATCGCAACCGCCGCCTTTGCCGCGGCAGCCGCGTCCGCGGGGTGCGCGGGCGGTTCAGCGGTACCGCCTTCCCGTTTGAGTTTCTGACTCCGGTACCGCGCAAGATTCAGCCGCAACGTCCGCTCCCATGCGCGCCATGCGTCAATAAACGCCGATGAAGAAGCCGGCGCGCTTTCCGCGTACGCGGACCCTTCCGCCCGTCTAGTATCGGGATCGAGCGTACACAGATCAAGCAGGGATATACCGGACGATGAAAGTTTTGTTTTACAAAGATCGATAAAAGCCTGACTTGTGATGGGAACCGGCGCATTGTAGCTCAAACTTGGAAGCTGGGGTATTAAATAATAGTAAGCCGGCACGCTTATTGCCCTCCGGCTGTCAGCTTGTCTGCGACCGCCGCTTTAAGCGTGCTCGCTAGGCGGGGGTTAAGATAAGAACCGAGCAATTCCGCAACGGACTCGGCGGAAAAATCGTAGTACGCGGAGCCGTCTTTTTCGGCAATGCGGAAACCTGCGGAAAGATTTCTGTCAGACTTGAGTTCAATCCCCTTCTTCAAGGTACCGGTAAGTTTTCCGTCAAAAAAGCCTGTAACTTTTTTGAGGTCTTGCTCGCTTACGATCACGGCAAGGTCATCGCTCTCTTTCGCCGCCCACGCTTTAAGAATATCGGGCAGTACCGTTTTGAGCGTGTCCGCCGTATACGAGCCGGTTACTTCGTGTTTTATAATCGTATCAAGGAGGTTTTGAATTTCTCCCTTGAACGCAAGCGTCAGATTACGGGACGCCTGTTCAAGCGCGGCATTACCGGCTTTTTCCGCGCGCTCGGCATCGGCTTTTGCTTTGGCGATGATAGCAGACGCTTCCTTTTTTGCGGTTTCCACAATACGGGCAGCTTCGGCATCGGCTTGGGACTTCAGCTTTGCCGCTTCATCGGAAGCGGATGCGATACCGTCCTTTTTTATCTTATCAATTAAATCCTGAAGTTGTATATCCATGGTATCCTCTTTAACAAAAACTAACCTAGTATAAGATTTTTGATCCATTTATGCAAGCCGTCTTTCTGGAAAAAAGGCGTTTTTTTTACCAGTTGTTCCGGCAGTTCTTTGAAGAACCGCTCTGTCAATCGGTTTCCCTGTATAGGCGTTCATACTCGCCTCTATAACTTTGCTAACGCCATTGGGCAAAGTATTTGCGGTGGCAATAGTCTTTTGATATATAACTGAGCGCCCGCCTCAATTCCTTAGGGCGTGTCGTCAAAAGGAGAGGGAGATAGATCTAACAAAGAGAGCGGCAAAAAAGGAATCAGAACGTTTAGCATAGCGGGTAGCAATACTTCTCCACTGTTTAAGTCATCGAAATACATTCTCAATAAAATGGCGCTTCTTATACAGCTCTGTGTCATAGTACCATTGCCCCGTCCGGCTGTGCTTGGACGGGATACCTACCTCAATACCGCCCGCACGGGCGGTGTCTCCTCCCTGGTTCGCGTCATACCTTCCGAACTAGATTTGTTCTGTTTTCATAAACTGCTACTCGGCGCTATTAGCAATTCGGTCCATTCCCCATTTCTTTTTCTATACGCGGTTAACTCGTTAGCCCATGTATCAAACGCTACGCTGTCCAGCACCGCTCCTCTTTCATTGTCATACACCACAATATTGAGACCTCTCCATTTAACCGCATAGTCGGCGTCTTCAATCGTTATGGCGCACGTATTACCCGCATGGTACCCCGCGCTGAGTATTTCGTACCCGCTTCCATCCCGCAACTCTCCGGTCCATGTCAAAGACTCCCGCGGGTCCCCGCCGAGCGCTTCATATACAACCTCTCCTCTATCAATAACCGCTATGTAAGGCAGCTGTACTTTTCCTATCAAGTTTTCTGTAAGTCCTAATTCCCGTAATTGAGCCATTATTTCTTCGTTCATACTCACGGAACATTCATCGCTAACCGCTATCAAGACGCTGTACCGTTCATCATGTATCCATGACAGATACCGCGTTATATCCGTTTCCTGCTGTATCCGCTTTTGTTTCAGCTCCGGCGTATTGGGGTAGGGTACTATGCCGTAAACATTGAACGGATAGTATCCTATATCAATTCCGGTTTCAACGGTAACAATATCAAAACCGCGTCGATTCAAGAGCGAGACAAAAGCGGCATCTTTATTTAGAAGAGCGCCATCATCAGCTGTATTCATTATCACTATTTTTTCACCGTTTTGTATTTGTTCAATCTCTCCTGCTATTACTCGCTGGTAATCATAGCCGGGCGGATTTTCCTCCCGCTGCATGGGGTAGACTTCTTTCATCTTGTCATAATACCAACCCATCGAATCGAATACATAATTATTATCATACCAATTCTTCCTGACATAGAATACATACGCATCGCTGACTATACGCTTAAACTGTTCATTTTTAAGCGCAGTTTCATACACAAACCAATTATACGCTGGCGCCAATGGTTTTTTCCCATTGTTAAACATCACAAAATTGAGCGCAATCAGCGATATAACAATACATTGCAGTATGCGTGAAAGCTTCTTAATCTGCTTATAGACGCCCATTATAATCAACGCGATAAGTATTGACTGCATGGGATACAGCATAAATACAAAACGTGTCGAGCGCCAATCCAAAGGCCACAGATGAACGGCTTCTATAAAATAGACCGCAATTCCATACACAAGAAACAACATAATAAACGCCGATTTGTGTGGATCATTACCTATATCCTTTACCCATAGTACAAAACGTTCTTTTATAAATCCTGAAAACTTAGTTTTATTTTTCGTTCGCTCATTATTCCACCATTCCGTGAAAAGATTACGGAGTACCTTATAGACGTTATAGATCAAGATAAGTAACGATACCAGCAATATAAAAAATATAACCTTGTTAGATAGAATAAAAGGAAAGAACCGCTCTTTACACTCAAGCATAAACCGTTTGAAAACTTCCTGAGGGTTAAACAGCATTGAGACCGTTTGGAAAGAGCCCGCAATTACAGGATTCTCTGTACTCTTGTCTATAAATTGCAATAATGTGGGAGAGAAAACAATGCTTGCCGTAACGACCGATGCCAATGCGACTCCACCGAATGTCAGCCATTTCCTTCGGTTTTTAATTGTCAATACAAAGAATAATCCAGTAATCAAAAATCCTACGATCCAAAAAGTATACTCCGTCAAGCCCCCAAAAATAAAAGAAACATATAGTCCGATAAGATATTTATTCTTCTGTTCTATGAAATATTTTATGGTGTAATAGAGGGCGCATACCACAAAGAAAGTGAGTGCCATATACATACGGATATATAGAAACGTATTCAGCGCTCCCATAGAAAACATCCAGACAGACGAGGCGAACATGGCTTTCTTGTACGAATTAAACAAAGTCGCAGAAAGAAGGTACAACAGTATACACGTGCCGATAAAAAACACAAAATTTATACTTAGCCCGTACCACTTTGAATAGGTATCGGGAAATAATGAACATACCGTATGCAAAATAAAGTAATAAAGTGGCGGATGAGACGTATCTCTCCACCGGTATACAAACCGTTCATCTTTCTGAACGGTTAGGTAATTTTTTAATGTCTCGGCAGACACCCAGCTGTCTTTATATTTAGGGTATATGTACGCGCTATCATCAGAATTAGCCAGACTGTAACTCCAATACTCATCAATAAAAGTCTTTTGCGACCGTGCTCCGTTGATAAGCATCCAGACGCCGCTTATCAGCATCAGTATACTAAATACTATAACATGACGGTTTTTATGTAAACTTATATTCATACTAACACTCCTTCAACGGTCTTCCAGCTTCAGAAACTTCCGCCAAAAGTCTTCCGTTATATATTGTTTATATTCTTCTCTATACGATAGAACCGTTTTATTGAAGCGTTTATCAAGGGCATGAAAAACACGTATCATTCGCAGGATAATTCTAAACGTTTCTTTTATGCTCTTTTCCGTAATGTATCCTTTCTGCGAAGATGCGTCATAGTTTAGTACTCTTCTCGCACGGTAAAAATTACTCTTTAACGGATTACCAAGCATAGGGTTATTAACAGGCGCGCAAATATCCCTATTCGCTTTCAGAAACAGCCCGTTTAACAGCAGCCTCCGAAAAAATCGCCGGACTTTTGTTTCTTTGTATACTAAACTTTCCCTATACTCTTGATAATCAAACGGCATGGGGAGATCTTCAAGCGGTTTTAGTTTATGCCCCGCGCTCATAATTTCATTATTCAGTTC
>JAISMJ010000089.1 GCA_031276815.1 Treponema sp. | reverse complement strand
TCACAGATCACAGATCACAGATCACAGATCACAGATCACAGATCACAGATCACAGATCACAGATCACAGATCACAGATCACAGATCACAGATCACAGATCACAGATCACAGATCACAGTATATTGTGACAAAAAGACGGCGTGTCAAGCCCTCAATGCCCTAAATTCACCTAATTTCATCATATTTTTACAACAATATTGCCTCCTCGTACAAAGAGCTACCCTCTGTTCAGATAAAACCGCTTTGTTTTCACGCCGGTTTACAACGTGTTCTCAAAACGTCGAATTAAAATCTCAAGACAATGTCCCGCTGTCTTTAGACAATGACCTGTTGTCTTTAGACAATGACCCGCTGTCTCAAGACAATGACCTGTTGTCTTTAGACAATGACCTGTTGTCTCAAGACAATGACCTGTTGTCTTTAGACAATGACCTGTTGTCTTTAGACAATGCCTCGTTGTCTTTAGACAATGACCCGCTGTCTCAAGACAATGACCTGTTGTCTTTAGACAATGCCTCGCTGTCTTTAGACAATGACCCGCTGTCTCAAGACAATGACCTGTTGTCTTTAGACAATGACCTGTTGTCTCAAGACAATGACCTGTTGTCTAAAGACAATAACCAGCCGTCTTTAGACGGGACATCGTCGACTAGAGACAGTAGGACGTTTTGGGGCAACGCGCCTTTCGTAACGACCCTTATGAGGGTATCTAGTGTGCATCACCGGGCGGGTTGGCTCCCCGATTTTCGGCGCGGCGGCAAAAAACGCTCCGCCTACGCGCCGTTTTTGACGGAAGCGTATCCCGTGAGTGTTGGGCTGAAACCCCATGACCCAACCCCCGCCCCAAGCGTAACGCCCGCCGCGCGTGTTACGGCGGGAACGTATCCGGCGGGGCGGCGCGTGTTAGGGGCGAAGGTGAGCGGCGTTATGGGGAGCGCCGGCGAAACCGCGAACAAGGGCTGCGGAATGTGGTATGGCGCGGCTGTATCAGGAGAAACGCCGCCCGTACGCCCCGAAGCTTCAGGGAAGAACGATGGACAAGAGGCGGGTTATGGGGAGGGCGGGCTGATAGAAAACAGCGGGCGGAACGGGGCATGGGGAACTGTGAGCGCCGCGTTCATACCACAGGCGGGAAAAGGAGCGTGTAATGAAAAGGAATGAACTATGAACAAGACGGTACTATACGCCGTATGCGTAATAATGGGCGTGATCAGAGCGCCGGTATGCGCGTATGGACGGCTGATCCAAGCGCGGCGAAACCGCCAAACCTTTGCTGTGTTTCTCTTTCTTGTATTCTTTCCGGTTTTCGCGGGAGCGGCGCCGTTCACTATGATTTCAGCCGGCGATCCCGCGCTGGAAGACCTGCGTTTTCTCGTCGTTCAATCAGGAAAAAGTTTCTTGTCTTTGACTCCCCCGCTTTCACGGGATGAAGTTTTGCTCATCCTTGAGGACATTGATACGGACGCCTTGTCCCCCGCCGGCTGGGATGCGTACAACCGCATACAAGACGCCCTCAATCCCAAACCGCTCTATTCAAGCGGGCTTTTCAATATGAACGCCCACATAATGACGGGCGTAGAAACACGCGCCCGGACAAATCCCGCCGTTTTATGGACGCAAAACCAGAAAGACAGTCCTTCGCTGCTGGAGCTTTCTGTGCATCTGTCCGTTGCGGACAGGGTGCAGTTAGTTATGGAACCTATTGTGGCGCGGTCAATGTCGTATTACGATGAATACGGTCCTTATTTCGGAACGAATATCCCATTTGATTTGGGACACGAGACAGGTCTTCTGCCCCTGCGCGCCTTTCTTGCAACCGGCGGTTCATGGTGGAATTTTGAAATAGGAAGGGACAGACTGTCCTACGGACTCGGACGAACCGGCGACCTGGCGCTTTCAGATACGCCCGATTATTATGATATGGCAAGATTTTCGCTCTTTTTATCAATGTTTAAGTACTCCGTTTTGGTAAGCCAGATGCCGCTTATGTTGGAGCGTATAGCGCCGAATGTTTCCGAAAACGTTCTTTCCCAAACAACGCAGCGGCACCTGTATGCACATAGAGTCGACGTCCGGTTGTTCCGCCGTCTTTCACTTGGGCTTACGGAAGGGATGATGGTGGGAAATTCCCCGCTGGAAGTGCGGTTTCTCAACCCGTTCACTATCTTTCATTCTTTCGCCGCATGGCGTAATTACGGCGCTTGGACGGGTACTGACCTCGAGCGCGCCGACATGGTAGGCTCGCTCTTTTCGCTTGATGTCCAGTGGGCTGTCCTGCCCGCGTTTTCGCTGTACGGTCAGTTTGTGATGAACGAGTGGGCTACGCCCTATGAACGTGAAGATACCGGAACGCTAGCGCCTAATGCGACCGGCTTTCTGGCGGGAGCGGAATATGTCCGTGATGTTGCGGGCTGGGCTGCGTCTTTTTATGCTGAATGTCTGTATACCGATCCCTATCTGTATATGCTTTCCACGCCTTTTGCAAGTTATATCTGGATGCGCTCCGATAGCGCTCCTTTGCGTTATAGCTGGATAGGACATCCGGAAGGCAGGGATACGATCATGTATGCCGCGGGAACGAGCTTTTCAAAAGAAAACCTCGGCTTTTCTCTCAATGTTTCTTTTGTTCAAAAAGGCATACATACGCTTCAATGGGAATGGGGCATGGGACCGGCGTATAGCGATCAAAGAACGCCGTCCGGCATACCGGAACACAAGCTGTCTCTTGCCATTGGGGCGACATGGAAACCGCTTGCGTGGATGGAGGTTTCGGCTCAAGCGGGCGGCAGTATGATAGACAATCACGCCCATACTTCCGGCATACGGGAATATGGGTTGGATGCGATGATGAACATACGGTTTATATATTAAAATGAGGAAGGTTTCTGAAGCCGCAACGGAGAAGCGGGCGCGCGCCGGCTCCGTCGAAGGTCCGCGTATTGCCTTGACAAAGCATGAAAATAATAGTATATACAGTATTATAACCTTTATGTAGTAAAGAGACTATGTATGAATGGGAAGCCGTATGTATATGCCGCCCTTGTAGCGGCGTGTACCGGAGCGCCGCTTCACGCTCAAGAAGGGGACAAAGGACGCGGCGCGGACATTGTAATGGTTGCGGAAGCAAGCGCGGTACGCGATGAGTATCCTGTACCGGTACAGGGAACCATTGAAAGATTGTTGGGAGATGAAACATATAGAGCCGCCGGCGCTGCCGGCGTCATTATGATTGCAATAGATGACCGGCTCCGGCGCGGGATTTCGGTTGATCAAAACGGCGCGGTTGACATACTAGGAGAAATTGATAGAGTATGTACACGGATCGAAATAAAGGCGCGAGGCATAAAAAAGATGTAAGATGACAATCCCCGTATGAGAGGACATGCAGGAAGGGGAAGACGCCCTACTGTGCGCCGTATCAAAGGGGCATATATGTGGATAGATATGAACAAGCGTATCATGAAACAGAGATACGGGATTAAGGAGGAAATTATGCCGAAATGGTTGGATGACGCGGTGTTTTATGAGATTTACCCGCAGTCATTTTATGATGCAAATGGAGACGGAATCGGGGATTTTGAAGGCGTCATTCAAAAGCTCGACTATATCAGCGAGCTGGGATGTAACGCTTTATGGCTTAACCCGTGTTTTGATTCGCCTTTTAAGGACGCGGGGTATGACGTGCGGGATTACAAGAAGACTGCTCCCCGCTACGGGACAAACGAAGATTTACGGCGGCTTTTTGCCGAAGCGCATACGCGGAATATACATGTGCTGCTTGATTTGGTGCCGGGGCATACGAGCGAGGAACATCCGTGGTTTCTGGAAAGTAAGAAGGAAACGCCTAATGAATATTGGAACCGGTACATTTGGACGGATACGTGGTTTACGTGGGGCGCGGACGGTATGCGCTTTATTGCGGGCGAAGCGCCGCGCAACGCTTCGTATATCATCAATTTTTTCAAATGCCAGCCCGCCCTGAATTACGGGTTCCTTAATCCAAAGGAACCGTGGCAGCAGCCCGCCAATCACCCTGATGCGCTTGCCACGCGGGAAGCCCTCAAGGACATTATGCGTTTCTGGCTGGACGCCGGCGCGGACGGTTTCCGTGTGGATATGGCGGATTCTCTGGTTAAAGGCGATGACGACCGGAAAAGCGGCACTTCCGCCGTGTGGAGGGATGTACGCGCCATGCTGGACGCCTCTTACCCTGAAGCCGCTTTGGTGAGCGAGTGGAGTAATCCGCCGCTTGCGCTTAACGCGGGTTTTCACATGGATTTCCTGCTCGACCATGCCGGCGGCGGGTACCATAGCCTTATGCGGGATTACCAGTTGGACGCCGCTTTGCGCCCTTTCAACGACAACAGTTTTTTCAAGAAGGACGGAGACGGCGATATTACACGATTCCTCGATCAGTACCTTCCTTGGTATGAAAGCACGAACCGGCTCGGGTATATCAGTCTGATCACGGGAAACCACGATACGGGACGCATCAGCGGCAACTTGTCGAACCGCGAGCTTGCCCTTGCCTACGCCCTGATCTTTACCATGCCGGGTGTGCCGTTTCTGTATTACGGGGATGAAATCGGTATGCGCTACCTGTATGTACCAACGAAGGAGGGCGGCTATACCCGCACCGGAAGCCGTACGCCTATGCAATGGAACACGGGCAAAAACTTGGGCTTTTCGGCAGCCGAACCGGATACGCTCTACCTGCCGGTGGATCCTCGCGCGGATGCGCCGACAGTGGAGGCACAGCGGAACGATCCGAATTCACTGCTCAACACGGTTAAGGCGCTATTGAAGCTGCGCCGCGCCGAACCGGATTTACGCGCCAAACCGAATCTCGAAATCCTCTATGCGGAAAAAAAGCGGCTGCCCTTTGTATACCGCAGGGGTAATCTGGTTCTCGCCGTGAACCCGGGACCCGTTGAAGCGGAAACCGCTCTGTCCCTCACGGGGACGCCGGTCTATGCTATCGGGTCATGCTCCCTGAAACAAGGAAGCTGCCGCATGGAAGCGCAGAGCTTCGGGGCGTGGCGGCTATAGCGGGCGGGGAATCCCACCGGAATACCGGAAAAACGCCGCGGCTAATGGTTGTCTGCGTTTTTCCCCTATTTTTCTACTAAGTTTCCCCTATATTTCCGCACAAACCCTACGGGACGGTAGGTCATCTTCGCTTGACGCAGCCCTTCATCTCCGAGGTCCTGTTCGCGGTTAATGTACCTATAACGCTCGTCCAGGGAAGCCGCAAAATTTTGATTGATGTACTGGTAGATACCTTTATATTCATCAATGCCTTTTTCAAAATGGATGCCGAACATGGTTTCATTGGCGAGGCTTTCACCAAGACACCAGCCAGCCGGGTAGTTGTTGATGTAATAGATATTCCCTTCTAATCCGAGAATGTTGAACAGCTCAAGCGCCTCTTTTGAGGCGATGTAATCCCCTTCTTCACCTTTATCAGCCCGCCAGCGATCCAAAATTTTAAGCGCAAGAGGAATCGTGTCCGGCGTGAGTTTTTCAACATGCGGAATATACATATTGAGAAAAGCGTTTACCAAATTCCGCTTTTTGTGAAATTTTTTGCCGGAAAGCTCGGCAAGATCGGTTCTGAGGTAGAGATAATCGAAATTATCGCGATCTTCTGTAATTTCAATACCCCATTCCGCAATACGTTCCCTGTTTGGCTCCAATACCGAATCGGGGATGCACTTCCAATAATCGTGCGTCTCAAACAGAGACAAGAGAACGTCTTGAGACGGTAGGAGCGAAGGAGTCTCAAAAAATGTTTTACCATCCCTCATACCGGAGATGATTATCGCGCTTCCAGACGCCGCATCCGGTACAAGGCAGACACGGTAGTCGTACCGTTTTCTGAATAAGTACAGATTGGCAAAGGTAAATTCCGATACGCCGTCAGGCAACCGTGCGAGCGCGGGCTGTATTTCAGCTTGCATATCAAGGACAAGCGGGGCAAAATCAGGATAGCAGGGCAATTGCATGGTTCTAATATACTAATTTGTATGCTTCCGGGCAACTGTCATGAAATGTAAAAATCAAAGAGCCGCCCTACCTTACCGATATGGAAGCGAAATGTCAGGTTTTTCTTTTTACCAGTCCAAGCGCTATAAAAACAACTGTAGCGCCCATAAACACAAAGGGCAAAAAATCTCCGTATTTCACGTAGAGAGAAGTTCCCTGCATAATCGGCACAGTAACGGTAAGCTGCGTTTCTGTGAACGGTTCCGCCATTGCGATAATGTTGCCATTGGGGTCTATGGCGCAGGTTTGACCGGATGCGGTGGAGCGTACCATAGAACGGCGGGTTTCCACAGAACGGAAGACCGCCATGCTAAGATGCTGCATCTGCGCGGAAAGGCTTTTTGACCATGCATCATTTGAGAGATTCACAATGAGTTCCGCGCCATTTCTGACAAAATCGCGGGAAAGGTACCCAAAAGTATCTTCAAAACAAATAGGCGTTGAAAACTTGATTCCATTTATTTCAAAAACCGTCTTCTCGGTTCCCTTCTCCCAAAAATGGGTGTCCGCATCTTTCAACATCTTATAGAAAAACGGAAGCTGCTTTCTGTACGGGAAATGCTCGGTAAAAGGCACAAGATGGATTTTCCGATACTGTTGTACTATTATATCCTTTTCAAAAAGGATCACCGCATTATAATCCACCCGGTATGTCTCATCCACATTCGGGTTTTTATCAGGTTCCCGCCGTCCGTCATCATTTCCGATCACGAAAGGTACGTTCTGCCTCCCAAGGTAGTCAAGGAGATCCTTTACCAGACGCCATGAAGCATCATCATCACGATAGGTACGATGCCAGAAAATACGCGGCACAAATGCGGTTTCGGACCATACCACCAAATCGAGCTTTGGTTCGGCATGTAACGCCTCATCGGAAAGACGGGATAGCGTCTCGAAATTCCTGCGATACTCAACGATGCCGCCGAGCCACGGATCCGTGTTATGTTGAATAAGCGCTATACGGGCGGTTTTTCCCGCCGTATAGTCTTTCTGAATAGCAAAACCATACACAAGAGCCAAAGCAAAACAGACAGCCCACATGCACAGGGGAATAAAATCAGGCTTATAACGCGGTTTTACCAGCAGTGAATCCGAAGGGAAGTGGGACGCCAAATTTGAAGCAAGCCATGCCGAAGGAAACACCACCAACGCAGAAACGCCCCACACTCCAAAGATGTCAGCAATCTGTATAATAGGAAGAAAACGCCATTGAGAATAACCGATAATGCCGTAAGCATACCCTAAAAAGCCCTGTATACGGAGATATTCAAAACAGAGCCACAAAAGCCACTGAAGCAGATATCCGCGCTTTGGGAAAAAGACTACCGCTAATTTAAGAAGAGGAAAGAGAACCGCAAGATACACAAGGTAAATAGCATCAACAATAACGCCTGCAAGGGGATGAAATGCGCTTAACCAGTAGTTAAAAAGTCCATACGCCGCATAACCGTACACAGCGCCCCAAAGGATAGAACCGGCGACTGTTGTTCTGGAAATAAGCCAGAAAACCGGAATATATGCAATCCACGCAAGAAAAGGCAGCCCTTTCTCAAAAAGCGGATTAGGAAAAGCACCTGCAAACAGGACTACGCCTAATACAAGCGCCGCTATCTTGGGAAAAAACGATTCCTTCCTAGCGCGAATATTCATTCTTTTCCGGTGGTTTTCGCAGGTGTTTTTTCCTCAAGCGCCCACACAGCCTGTTTCAAATCCCTGCCAGGTCTAAACGCCGCTATGCCGTGAGCTTCAACCGATACGATTTCACCGGTTCTTGGGTTACGGGCTTTTTGCCTGCCCTTCCTTACACGCACTTCAAACGTACCAAATCCCCGCAATTCAATAGTCTTACGATCTACAAGCGCACTTTTTACTTCTTCAATAAAAAAATCCATGATACGCTTGATGTCGTTATATTCAATGTCGGTCTTATTATAAATCGCATCAAGAATATCCGCTTTGGTATATTTTTTAGCTGTCATTTTTCCATCATTGAGCAACTTTAAGCATATTAAAAAGCCGCTGCATCCTTGATTTTTTACGTGCCGCCGAGTTTTTCTTTATGACGCCTTTCTGAGCGGCAGTATCGATCTTTTTAATCATTTCTTTCAGAGCCGATTCTGCCTCTGAAACTTCTTTCTTCTGAGCCAGTGTTACAAATTTCTTTACGCTGGTTCGTACCGAATGCCGTACCGATTTATTTCTCAATCGGCGTTCTTCACTTTGCCTATACCGCTTTTCAGCGGAGCTATGTTTTTTTGTCACAAATTCTCCTTAATTATAACAAGTATTACCCATAATGAAGCTATATATGAGCCACCTAATTCTTGTCAAACGTTGTTTCAAATAGTGTTGTTACTTATTATTATCGTTACGGCTTATATTCCCAAGCCTAAAGGCTTGGGCTGGACGCCGACCGTTTGTAACAACGCCATACAACCGTAAAAACGGCTGTAATCAAAATTAGAGAAAGTCTGAAGGTCGCCGCTCTATCCGTTTACATTTTTCACATTCGGCGATAGTTTTCATTTTACCGTTCTGGGCTAACTGTTTTATCTGAATTTCTCCGCCGCAGGAACAGAAGAACTTCTGAGTCGTAACCGTCGTACGGGAGTTTTTACTCTTTCCTCCGCTTGCCATAGCCATGATAATTTCCTCCTTATTGAAAGTTTTACTTTAGCCATGATATAGAAGTCTCAAAGAAATGTCAAGAGCGTTAGTTCTCTACCTCGTTTGCGCGTATCGCGCGTTTAGGATGCGGAGAAACGTCGTCCAAGGTATTCGTCTATAATTGCTTTCAGAGTATTTTCATTCACATTCACGATTGCCGACTCACGCGCAACGCTTTCGAGTGAGTCTGAAGCATGAGCGGTATTAACCATGACATTGCTGCCGAATTCACGGCGTACCGTACCGCCCGGCGCTTTAAGCGGATCCGTGGGTCCAAGTACATCGCGGATTTTCCTTACGGCATCAATACCTTCGTAGATGAGGATCATAGATTTAACCGGTTTACCTTCAGATACGGAATCGCCTGGTTTCATGCCCGACATGAATCTTACGATTTGAGCGAATTGATCATAAGCGTACTCTACCCCAAATACTTCGATGAGAACTTTTTCCGTACGTTCACTCAAGGTAAGGGAAAACTCCTTTTCAAGTACTGCCTTAGCCTTCTTCCCTACTATGGGCGCAAGTTTGCCCTTCAAAGTAGCTTCAACAGGTCCGTAAAAATCAAGCGCCTGTTCAAGCGTGAACCGGTGAACCTTCACCCCGATGATCCGAAGCCCCGTCCTTGAAAACATATCAATAATGTTACCCGGGCGGGATGATGCGTACTGCCAGTTATCGGGTTTTATGATAACCAGCGTGCGCTCCATCTTTGAAGGATCGGTGTATTGTATATTGTGGACAATGTTTTCTTTGCCATCCAAATAGTTCGCAAACAGGGCGAGGTCGCTGTCCGCCCACGCCTGATCGCGCGGCGTCATTACGGCAGGTTCAAAGTAACTCACTTTATCCGGATCATTGGGGTCTATAATCAAGTCTGCGTAAGTGTCGCGTATCGTTTCACCGGTAAGCGATTCATTGCCTATGTGTTCGGGGAAAATATGCCCGCAGATCTTCGTGAGTTTTTCGCAAGGGTTTTGACCCTTAAACAAAAACAGCAACGTACGGTGTCTCCTGCCGCCGGAAGGTATAAACCGCGATTCCACATAATCCGCAAGAAGCGTAACCGTGTTTGACATCGCATTTTGCACACGCAACGTCGCCGCGTATTCTTTTGCAAATGTTTCATCAGGAGCGAACATTTGCGCACCCACGAGTTCAAGATCAAGCTGCGATAAAAGCCGCGCCAATACACCGCCGGTTCTGCTTTTTGCGACCGTGTACGGAGTTACTATGACATACGATAAAGAATCCTGCATTTTTACTCCTATTTATTAAAAGGGTTTCCTAAAAACTAATGTTTAGCATCGCCTGAACCTTCTGATAGCATTTTTACAATACTATCTCTGTTATCAAGCAGGGAACTTAAAGATAATTCCTGATGTAAACGCAAAATCGTCTGGGCGAAGAGCGGCGTTATATTCACGTTGGTGAACCATTCCCGCTTCAATACTTCTTCCTGATAGACCGCGTTGGTACCAATGATACGATAAAAAAGCTCTTGTTTATAGGCATCATCAAAGTATGAAATGGCGTTTCCCGAAAAAAGCGGAAGGCTGATTGCAGCTATAACTTTACCGGCGCCTTGTTCTTTGAGGAATTTCATCGCTTTAAGCAGGGTACCGCCGGTTCCAAGCATGTCATCCGCCATGAAAACGGTCTTTCCGGCAACGTTTCCAAGGAGTTTTATCTCGGCAATGTTGTTTTCAAGTGCATTTTCTGTTACTTTAGAATAATCTCGTTCCTTATAGAGCAGAGCAAGGGGTTTTTTAAGCGCGGTAGCATAGAATTTGTTGCGATCAACCGCGCCCGTATCCGGTGAAACCACCACGAAATCATCGTTCAGTACGCCGGACATCTTCGACAACATGCGGATGATCTGATAACTTGCGTGGAGATTCTCAATAGTCATCGTATTGAACGAGTTGCCAATTTCCCGCGAATGAATGTCTAACGTGATGATACGGTGAACGCCGAGAAATTCCATGAGTTTTCCGACACGGCTTGCGGTAAGCCCTTCGCGCCCCTTTTTCTTGTGCTGCCGTGAATACGGGTAGGTGGGAAGCACCAGCGTAATCCGGTTTGCCCCGGCTTGTTTTACCGCGTCAACCGTAACAAACAGCGTTACCAAATGGTCATTGATAGAAAGCATCCGGGTATCGCCGTTATTGAAATTAACCGGAAAATGATTTTCAACATCTTGTACTATGAATATATTCTTGCCCCGTACCGATTCCACTATCTCGGCTTTGATTTCACCGTTTGCAAATATGGTGAATTGAGCGGATATCTTTATAATGGAAGGTCTGAATTGAGCGGGATCCGCATACGATAACGGCAGGTAGGACGTAGTATCATGAATAAAATTAAGTTTGCTAATGATCGAAGATTCTTCTACGGTGTACCGTTCCGCCAGTTTAGAAACGATACTATCAAACTGATGACGACAGTCGTTCTCCATGTGAAGAATTACCTCATCGGCAAAAATCTCACCTCCCGGACATGCAATGATGCCTAAATTAGATGGAGTAGGATAGTTCACGTAAATACAATAGCATAAAAACGCCCTGTTACTCAATAGGCAAAAAGACAACTTTGTGGTATTATAAAGCAAATGGTATATGACTGCCGTATTATTTATAAGAGGTCGCCATTCCACGGTTGGATGGCGACAGGGGCGATTGTCTAACAATAACCCTTTACTTTTAGAGAAATATGAGGTATAGTAATGTACGAAAAGATACTGTTGCGGCGACAGAAATGGATGCCTAGGGATTGGGGAGCGCTGGCTGCTAGTGAGTGTAGCGGTGAAACTCCTGTAGCAGGACTGCATGAGCGGAAGGAAGTAGGAAAAGGTGTTCAGAATGAACAAGCCCGCGGATTAGCCGTGGGTAGCTGAATGAGGAGAATAATAACTGTGAGCAATGAGACTATTGTAGAAATATCTGAAAAACGGGGGAAATCCGATAAACATTCCAAGGTAATATTACCCGCGCCGGTTTCACACGAAGAAAAAGAAAAAGCGCTGGAAGCGGCGCGGCTCCAGATAGAAAAACAATTCGGTACCGGTTCTATTATGAAGCTGGGCGCTCATAATAGTGCCGCCGGTATTGAGGTGATTCCTTCTGGCTCTATACTTTTAGATGAGGCGCTCGGCATAGGCGGGTACCCGCGGGGCAGAATCATTGAAATCTACGGTCCTGAATCTTCGGGAAAAACGACCCTTGCCTTGCATTGTATCGCCGAAGCGCAGAAACTCGGCGGTATCGCGGCTTTTATTGATGCGGAACATGCGCTCGATCCGGTGTACGCCAAAAACCTCGGCGTTAATATTGAGAATCTATGGGTTTCCCAGCCGGATAATGGAGAGCAGGCTCTTGAAATAGCGGAAAACCTTGTGCGTTCCGGCGCGGTTGACGTTATTGTTGTGGACTCCGTTGCGGCATTGACGCCACAAGCCGAAATTGAGGGCGAGATGGGAGACGCGCACATGGGGCTTCAAGCGCGTCTTATGAGCCAGGCGCTGCGAAAACTTACGTCCATTATCGGAAAATCACGTACGCTCCTCATCTTCATCAACCAAATCCGTATGAAGATAGGCGTGATGTTCGGCAATCCCGAAACGACCACTGGCGGCAACGCGTTGAAGTTTTACGCTTCAGTCAGGATTGACGTGCGTAAAACCGACACCATCGAAGGAGGGAAGGATTCTGACGCCATCGGCAACCGCGTACGGGCTAAAGTGGTAAAGAACAAAGTCGCTCCTCCGTTCCGGAAGGCTGAATTTGAGATCATGTTCGGCAAAGGCATTTCCGCGGTTGGGAGTATGTTGGACGCGGCGGTAAAGTACGAGATTATCGACAAGAAAGGCGCATGGTATTCCTATGGCGAGGAAAAGATAGCGCAGGGCAAGGAAGCCGCAAAAGCCTACCTCGAAGAGCATCCTGATTTTATGGCTGAACTTGAGGAACGGCTACAGACAATCATATTTCCGGATAGAGAATTCACGCGGAAGACCCCGCAAGCGGCGGCGGTAAGCGAACCGGCGAAACCCGAAGACGCCGGTCTTCTCAAGAAAGCCCGTTCACGAAAAACAGCGGCTGCTATGCCCGAACTTCCGATAACCGATGAGACGGTTGGCACGGCGCCCACATCCGCGTTCTAGGCATTTCAATGGCGTGTTTAGTTGTTTTAGGGCTTGGTTCAAACAAGGCGTATAAAAAGGCTGACGGATATATACAAACGCCCCGTGAGCTTCTTGAAGAAGCGGCGGTCAAATTGGGCAGTGTGCTTTCCGGTCTGCGTACCACCTCCATGATTGAAACCGAGCCGCTTTATGTAATGGATCAACCACGTTTTCTCAATACGGCGGTATGCGGTTACTATGAAGGTATGCCGTACGAGCTATTGTCCGCTATACATGCTATTGAAGCGTCATGCGGACGGAACCGCGCGGAAGAGCGCCGTTTTGGAGAGCGGACGCTGGACATCGACATACTGTTGTTCGGCAGCCTTGTCATATCGGAACAGGATTTGGAAATACCGCACCCGCGCCTTGCAGAGCGTTCATTCGCGCTTATCCCCCTCCTTGCTCTTCTCCCCGATGCGAAAGACCCACGCTCCGGCGCATCGTACCATGATATACTGAAAACAGCAGCCCCGCATGGGAATGCGTACTAGTCTGGTACTGAAAACCGTACCAGACTAGTACGAGAAACCGTACTAAGCCGATACGGGAAGCCATACTAGTCCGGTACTGAAAACCATACTAGCCTCATGAGCTACCCAACGCTTTAACGTTGGGTTTCTTGTTTTACCGACCACACGGAGACCGCTAGCGCAAGCTCTACCAATCCAGCCATGGCGGATTTTCACTGTAAATCCGAAGTCTCCACAAGTATTGGATTTGTGCATTCCGCATGAATTGTAAATCATTTTTGGAGGATACTTACAAAAGGTCGCCGTAACGCCCAAGCATTAGGCTTGTGGATATAAGCCGCAACGATAAAAATATGTAACAACATATTGAAATAAGACTTGACAAGAAAGATAGAAAAGTATAGTATGAGAAGGAATAAAGATTCTTGCGGAGGCTTAAACCGCTGGATTGGCAGGGCTTGCTCTGCTGGTTTAAGTGTAGTCTGTGAAACAAGAAGCCCATCGCTTGAGCGTTGGGTAGCTCACTATGTATAGTTTTTATTGAGAGTTATTTCTCATAGTGTTACTAGTTATTTTTATTGTTGCGGCTTATATCCACAAGCCTAATGCTTGGGCTGGACGCCGACCCTTTGTAATAAAAAAAAGCAATGAGAGGCGCCCATGAGAATAGGGCTTTTTCTTAACAATTTAGATGAAGAATATCAGTGTTCCGTATATAGCGGGGTACGGACGCAGGCGGAAGAACTGGGCATCGATCTTATTTGCGTACAAAGCGAAAGCCTGAACGCCGATTCTCTGTTTACCGCGCTTAAATTTATCAGCGTAGACGGCATCCTGATCCTTTCCTCGGTGCTGCTGGCTAAAAAGGATATCCATGCATCATCGTTCATACAGGAGCAACTAAACCGGCTTCTGGACAGTATTCCGGCGGTGTCCATAGGACGGAATCTGTTCGATGCGCGGTTCGATTCACCGTGCCGGTACCCATCAATTATCGTTAAGAATGAAGAATCCATGAAGCGGTTGATGGATCACCTTATATCGGTTCATGGATACCGTAAATTTCTGTATGTAGGCGGTCCCGCGTCCCACATGGATAACGCCGTCAGAGAAACGGTATTTACGTCATCGGTTGAAGCGTGTGGCGGAACGTACCGCATCGTAAACGGGGAATTTCATACGGTATCCGGCAAGGATATTATACGCGGCTATATACATGCCAACAAGAATGATCCGCCCGATGTGATAATCGCGGCAAACGACAACATAGCACTTGGCGTATTGGAAGCTCTCTATGAAAACAAGAGCAGGCATGGAGAAACGGGGGAAACATGGGGGCGCTGCGCGGTTACGGGCTTTGACGACATTCCCCTTGCCCGTCTGGATGCGGCGGCTCTCACCACCGTGCATCAGCCCCTTGAAGAAGCGGGACGGGAGGCGGTGCTGATGCTCAAGAATAGTATTGAAAGAAAAGAAATTAAACCTCTTGTCAGCATGGAATCCGAAGTCAAGATACGCAATTCTTGTGGTTGTACCGGGTATGTTGATGATACGCGGTACAGAATACGGCATTCTGAAGTACAGAAAACCTTTATCTATGTGAAAAACTATATGCAGTATGTGAGTTATTTGGGTCAAAGGCTTATCACCGCAAGTTCGCTGCGCGATATCATTCCCCATCTGCAATATTTCTTAACCAATGTAAACATTTCTGTCTTTTATCTCTTTTTGTATCCTGAATGTATTCCCAGCCCCGCAAGTAATGGGGTATTGCTGTTTCAACGCATACATACCGCCGATACGTTTCACGACAATCCGCCGGACGTCAGTTTCTACGATTTTTTTCATACCGCCGTTTTGGATACCGGCGGCGCCGAAGCATCTCATGCATGGTGTCTCTACCACCTGCGGTCGGGCAATGAATACCTTGGGCTCATCGTGTACGAAGCGCCGGATACCATGCATCCTCTTATATGCAGCGCCGCTTTGTTTATTGCAAATACGGTGAAACGGCTTAAAACCTGTGAATATGAGAAAAATTACACCCGGCAGCTTGAGAACGAAGTGGCGCTCCGTACTCAGGATATTGTGGCGGTAAACAAGAAACTTGAAGAAGAAGCAAAACTCCGTATCGCCGTGGAAGCCGAAGTACTGCGTATCAGCGAATTGGAACGGCTTCGTTTCAGCCTTGACCTGCATGACGACATTTGCCAGCGGCTTGCGGGTATTTCCATGCTGTGCCGGGGGCTTGCCAGCGGCGTGAGCCCCAAAACACTGTTGACCGATCTTTGCGAAATGATAGAGGAAACCTTGGTACGAACACGGCGCTATGCACACGAATCCTTTCCGGTTGAGCTCGATTCAGTCGGCTTAAATGATGCTTTGGAGATGCTTTGTAACGCCTTCAACAAGCAAGGCGGCTGTGAATGCGTTTATTTGTGGCGGGGACCAACCGCCTCTCCATTTAAGCATACCCAGGATATCAACATATACCGTATCATTCAGGAAGCTCTTGCCAATGTTACGAAACATGCGCACGCATCAAAGGTTGAAGTAACAGTGATCAACGAGGAAAAGCAATTTGCCATTACGGTACAGGACAACGGTACAGGCGATTCCCGCCTTAACTGCGGATGTCCGCCTCGCCTGACCCAGAAAAGGCGGCGCGAGGGGCTTGGACTGCGCTCCATGCAGTACCGCGCTCATCAGTTAAACGCAACGTATACGATGACATCTTCAGAACAAAAAGGAACGCTAATAGAAATACGGATACCGCTGGTATAAAAGATTTTTATAACTTTGGAAAAAGGCTAAATTATGGTATAAAACTTCTTGACGTGATATAAAAAACATTTTATACTCTATGTCAATGATAACGAGTCAAAAAATTACCAGTTATTATGACAGATTCAAAGATGTCGAGATTACTTTCATAAAAGAGATTGTTAAGGTTACTGGGCTTATCTCCAATGAAGTGTGCCTGAAATGTGGAAGTGATTTTTGGCCGTGTATTATTTATTCGGTTTCTTTTCAATATGCAAAAATAGTAGCGAGCATTAAAACTGGGCTTCTTAAAAGATTGGAAGAAATGAATAATACGGTAAATCTGAGGTTTTGTTTTAAAAACCCAGACGGTGGAAATCCCATTACTTTCTCTGTAATAGCCCGTTCAATAGGCGTATCTCCCTACGGTAAATCGGAAGATATAATGCTGTTTACGCTTCAATTTACCCAAAGACCGCCGGACAATCTTATTGAAATCATAGGAAGAGTGCTGGAAGCCGACTTCAATGCCACCAAACGGAGAGATGAGCGTATCCTTCTCACTGCAGATAGCCAGAGGAAACTGAATCTACTCGCAAAAGAGAGCGCTGTTTTTATCGAAAGCGTCCCCAGACATTGTATCATAAGAGACATTTCTTTCTCCGGCGTAAAACTTATTATGATGGGAGTCGCAAAATTCCTTCTGAATAAAAATGCCGCCTTACGTGTTGATTTTGATGAACCAAGGGAGAGTTTCCTGATAAAAGGAACATTCATACGCTCGGAAATGGTAGAAGGCAGAAAAGATCTGGTCGCGCTTGTTATACAGTTTGACGAAAAACTGGTTCCCATGGGCTATAAAATCCGGATCAACGAGTATTTGAACCAGGTCCGCCTTGACATAGTACCCGACAATGCAACAAACGCCTGAAAATCATATCATATTTATACAGGTACCCGATTTCCTCGTACATCCTCCCCACCATGACTATACCGAAGGCGGAGAAGATATGGATGGAACGCTCAATGCGGCTCATATCCACCGTATCCTAGATCCGTCTATACCGTTGCCTGTGGAACTGCCGCCGGGTGTGGAAAAGCTTACTAATGCCGGTATTTCCGAGGAGATGATACTGTCCGGTATGCTGCGTCTGCTTGCCGCAGAGCCGGAGCATCAACATGCGGCGTATTACCGTTATATTATCCTTTCCATCAGACCCAACATCCTCAATGAATTGACCTATGCGGCAATGATAAAGGCTGAAAACGGGGATTTTGACGCGGCGGTTGAAATTCTCGATACCCTTCAAGGACTTTTCCCCCATTCATCCGAACTTCTTGCAAGCAAAAACGCCGTTCTCCAAAAAAAGAAAAAGGCTTCCCATCAAAAAACTACGCCGAAAGCGGCGGCGTTTGATACCGATACGCTCTTTACCCGGGCGTACCATGATATAAACAAAGATAATATTGATGAAGGACTTGCCAATATTCGCGCCTTCCTTGAAAAAAATCCCCATATATGGAACGCATGGTTCCTTTTAGGCTGGGGGCTGCGCAAGCGGTTCCGGTATGAGGAGGCCGCAGCCGCATTTCGTACGGCGCTGGAAAAAGGCGGAGCAAACGCCGATACCCGCAATGAGCTTGCCATTTGCCTTATGGAACAGGGAGACCTGAAAGCCGCGCGCAAAGAACTTGAAACCGCACTCCACACCGAGCCGGAAAACGTCAAAATCATCTCGAATCTCGGCGTACTTGCCCTTAAAATGGGGAATGAATTCGAAGCGGCCGGATTTTTCCGTACCGTTCTAGAAATCGATCCAAGCGATGTGATAGCTCAAAACGCTCTGATCAAAATAGAACGAGTTTATTGAAGCTAAAAAAGAATATAA
This sequence comes from Treponema sp., assembly GCA_031276815.1. Taxonomy (GTDB): domain Bacteria; phylum Spirochaetota; class Spirochaetia; order Treponematales; family Breznakiellaceae; genus JAIRKH01. The sequence continues at coordinate 1,570 of JAISMJ010000089.1, read as the reverse complement.
ACCATGAAAAACGGACTTTTGAAAGAAGGATTGGTCCTATTGCGGGAACACGGCGCTTCTAGCACTATTTTCAATAGCGATCCTAGCTTCATAATTAACGCATTGGAACGGTACATCGCCGAGATAGAACTGTTCAACCCCGCATATAAGTTGGTTGGAACCAATGACCGGAAAGAACTCATCGTCAAACACATACTCGACTCGTTAAGCGGGCTTGGCGTCATAAACCGGTTCGCCGCCGTCTACGCAGGAACGGACGTCAAGATCGCGGACGCAGGTTCCGGCGCGGGATTGCCCGGCATTCCCCTTGCCATAAGCCTGCCCAGCTATCATTTCACTTTACTTGAACGTATGGGACGCCGCGCCGGTTTTTTGAACAACACATGCGCGGTACTCGGCATACCGAATGTAACCGTTGAAGAGAAAGAAATTGAGAAAGCCGCTCCTAATCGCTTTAATATCATCACTTTTCGGGCTTTTAAGCCGCTCGACAATGGCGCGATCAAAAGCCTCTTCCGCCTTCTCACGCCTGACGGCATCTTGATAGCCTATAAGGGCAAAAAAGACACGGTTGAACGAGAATTCGCCCTGCTGAAAGCAACGCTTCACCTGCCACCTTCAACAAAAGACGATGCGGCGGCGCATTGGGAGATAATCCGCGTATCTGTGCCGTTTCTGAAGGAAGAGCGGCATATTGCGGTTATACCGCGCGTATATAAAAAAAGCGGTATTGAGCAAATGGCGGACTGACTGTAGCTCGTATATCACTAAAAAAAGTCTGCCGACATGGAAGTAAACTTTTCCGAGCGCCAGGTGAAGCCCTCCCATGTTTCCAGCATAGAAATCCACCATGTGACTCTTGACCATTATCCGGTGAGCGTGAATGAACTTATTAACTCCGATTTTGACACCACTTCGCCCTTTGTGAAAGATTACGATGAGGGGTGCCGGGGCAAGAGCGTATTATGTGGATGGGGTCCGCAAATGATTATTTGGGAAGATCGTAGAGGAGGTATTTCATATACCCAGTTTACCGTCCTTGCCGCGAATATCAAGAACGCCAAAGGATACTCAAAACTATTTCACGGAGCCATAACCGTCATGCGCACCCTGTTCAAGTCAATCGCAACCGGGTTGTCCGGTATAGGGAGAGAGGCATCGTCAGCATAGTCGGCTCAATCGCGGGAACACTGCCAAAATAGGACAGTGGATAGCCTCCATGGGGACGGTAGAAGTGGGCACATAAAGCGGGAACGCGATACGGGCGTTCCTACCCATATTCTTGACGTGGGAAAAAGCATCGCACGGACAATTCCCAACATAAGGGTGTGATTAATTCAATGGGAGAGCCGTGGTGGTTACTGCCATGTCTTCGGGGAAATCCCTGTGGGCTGGGATAGCAGGCGGCGTTGCCGGAGTCGGCGGGAGTGTTATTGGTGCATTATGCGCCACTAGGTGGTGTCGTTAAAAGGAAGGAAATAAAGTAAGATAACAAGATGAAAGAAAACGGAAAAGCGCCGCACAGACACGACATCAGTGATAACCTGTGGGAAAAGATAAAAGACTTACT
>JAISMJ010000065.1 GCA_031276815.1 Treponema sp. | reverse complement strand
TATAATTGAAGAAGATAAAACATTTACTTCATTATTACAATTATTAGATGTGATATTGCGTATTTCTGGTTTTACTGAAGATTTACAATCGTCGTATATAAGCAAAAAAAGAAATAGTAAAATCGAAGTTACAATTATATTCTCTCGTTAATGAAAATTATGATAATAATAATTTATATTACTCTGTATTACCTTTAACAAAAATATTTTTATCAAAAAAATAGATGAATCGCAAGACATAAAAGAGTATTTATTGGCAAAAATAGAGGAATATAAAATGATAATAGGTATTGCCAGTAAATTGGAAGACAGCAAAGAAGAATATTCAATACCCACTTCGGATAGTATTGCCTTTAAATTTGCAAAATCTGGTTATTTTCTTGCAACACATATGGAATAAACAAGGCTGAAACTTTTTTAATACAGCAATAAAAACAATGACAAAGATTCTTGGGTTTGGTATTATTGGACATTAGCAGAACGGGATGCTTCTAATTCGATTAGGGATGAGTATTTTGATAATGCTATTCAATTTACTACTGATCAGCATAATAAAATCAGAATATTAAGTGAGTGGACGAATACTTTATATAACAATAAAAGATTAAAATATGCTATTTCTAAATATAGTCAATTGTTGAAATTGACAGGAACAACAATTCGGTATTTCATAAAATGAAAAATATTATAAATTGGCTATTGATTCATTTACTCAATCTCTTTATGATGTACTACAGAATGAATTTGAAAAAATCATAATACAATAGGTTTTTACTATTTAGCAAAAATTTATAGATTTTCCGGGGATATAATTAAAGCGAAGAGTTGTCTTGAATCAGGACTAGATTTACAGCCTCACAATTACAGACTACAAGAATTTTATGATGATATAAAAAACAGATTAAACGACGCATAACAGGGCTGTTTACGCTTCGCCGCCGGTAGGCGGCTCGGACTCCGCAACGGCTAGGTGGTGTCGTCAAAAGGAAGGAAATAAAGAAAGATAACAAGATGAAAGAAAACGGAGAAGCGCCGCACAGACACGACATCATGATAACCTGTGGGAAAAGATAAAAGGACTTACTGCCGGGAGGGGCGGGGAAACGGAGTCGGATGGCTCAGAACAACCGGCGGTTTATCAACGCCGTATCGTGGAGTATCAGAACCGGCGCTCCCTGGAGAGATTTACCCTCTGAATACGGCGAATTGAACTAATTATTCCTTCCAAGCGTACGCTTGGAAGGAATAATTACCTTAATACCTCTTGTACAGGCTGTATCTATTACCTGGTTCACGTCATACCCTCTATCGGCTAACAAGACTTTTACCGATACACCTGCCATTAAGGGCGGCGCATACGCGCAATCCGCCTCCCGCCCCGCTGAAACACTATGATACGTACTGGCTTTCCCCGCTTATCTATAGCAAGGTGGATTTTCGTATTCAACCCTCCTTTTGTTCGCCCTATCTCTTGATTCCCTCCGACCGCTCCGCACCCGTCCGCATGAACCTTGCTATACGGTGCGTTATCATAAGCCACCCGGTATCCGCTTCCCCGCCCGCCGCATCGGCTATGCTTTTCCACACACCCCGGTCCCGCCGGCGGCAAAATCTTCGGTGTGTATGTTTCCAGCCGCCGTATTCAGGAGGTACATCTCTCTAAGGAATGCCTGTTCTGATAATCCAGGATACAGCGTTGATAAAGCGTCGGTTGTCATGAGCCGTTCGACCCTGTTTACCTGCCGCTCCCGGCAGTAAGCCTTTTATCTTTTCCCACAGGTTATCACTGATGTCGTGTCTGTGCGGCGCTTCTCCGTTTTCTTTCATCTCTTTAGCTTACTTTATTTCCTTCCTTTTGACGACACCCCTAGACTAGTTCGAGTTCCCGAACTAGTCCGGTTCAACATCACGCGGTGCTCCCTCCTTTTGCATGAGCGTCCGCTCGAACATCTCTGCGTATGATACCGTGGAGTCTCCGCAGCGAATGCTCACGGCGACTATTTTCTGGTATTTGTACTTTTTTATAAAAAACATATTGACATTTTTGTACTTCATTGATATAGTATAGTAAACTTGTGTAGATAATATAATATTACCTACCGCTAGTTATAATGGAGACCATCATGGCACGTGTAGAAAAAATTACCGATTTAATCGGCAATACCCCTATTGTTAAGATCAACAAGATCAACGAAGGGGAAGCGGAAGTTTATGTAAAACTTGAATACTTTAACCCTCTTTCCAGTGTGAAAGATCGCATCGCGCTTGCGTTAATTGAAGCCGGCGAGCGGGAGGGGAAAATAAAGCCCGGAACGGTGCTGATTGAACCGACAAGCGGCAATACGGGGATCGGGCTTGCGTTTGTCGCCGCGGTGAAAGGCTATAGGATCATCCTCACTATGCCGGAAACCATGAGCATTGAACGCCGGAAACTCCTCAAGGCGCTTGGCGCGGAGCTTGAGCTTACCGAAGGCGCAAAAGGCATGAAAGGCGCTATTGCCAAAGCGGAAGAGCTTGCCGCGTCCATACCGGATTCATTCATTCCCCAGCAATTCAACAATCCGGCGAATCCCGCGATACATGAAACAACCACCGGTCCTGAAATTTGGAACGATACCAAAGGCGCGGTCGATATTCTTGTCGGCGGCGTTGGAACCGGCGGAACCGTTACCGGCGCGGGGAAATACCTCAAATCCAAGAAATCGTCTGTTACGGTCATCGCGGTTGAACCCGCGTCATCGCCGGTGCTTTCCGGCGGACAGCCCGGTCCCCACAAGATTCAGGGCATCGGCGCGGGCTTCCAGCCGCAAGTCTATGATCCCGCAATCGTAGACGAAATCTACAAGACGGACGAGGTGAAAGCGGCCGGCGCGGCTCGCCTGCTCGCGAAAAAAGAAGGGATTCTGGTCGGCATATCGTCCGGCGCGGCGCTTGAAGCGGCGCTTACCATTGCGAAACGTCCGGAAAACAAGGGAAAAGTCATCGTTGCGGTGCTGCCCGATACCGGCGAGCGCTACCTTTCAACATGGCTGTGGGACGAATAACCGGTACAATCAAACCGCGCGGCTATTGCTACGTATCGCGCGGTTTGATACACTGCTGATATGAATATTGGCACACTACTAATCCATAACGCCGGTACCGTAGACGCCGCTACCGGCGCGTTAAGTACTCCCGTCTTTCAAGCCTCCACGTTTGATCAAAGCGTTTCATTTAAGGCTGAAGGCGCCGGCGTTGAACGGGAATTTGATTACGCGCGTTCCGGCAACCCCACAAGAAAGGCGCTGGAACACACCATCGCGGCGTTGGAAGGCGGGACTAACGGATACGCCTTTTCAAGCGGCATCGCCGCCGTATCCTCCGTACTGGGGATTCTTTCTACCGGCGATCATATCGTCGCGGCGGAAGATATATACGGCGGAAGCTACCGGATCATCAATACGTTTTTTAAGCGGTGGGGCTTGGAATCCACGGCGGTTGACGCCTCAAATCTTGACGACATCAAACGCGCGATTACGCCGAAGACAAAGGCGCTGTTTCTCGAAACGCCCTCAAATCCCCTGTTGAAAATTACCGATCTGAACGCGGCATGCGCCATAGCGCGGGAAGCCGGTCTCATCTCCATTGTTGACAATACCTTTATGACGCCCTATTTGCAGCGCCCGATTGAAAACGGCGCGGATATTGTGATACATTCGGCGACGAAGTTTCTTGGCGGTCATAGCGATGTGCTTGCCGGTCTCGCGGTTACCCGAACCGAAGCGCTGGGCAGAGAGGTGTACCGCGTACAGAACGGCTTTGGCGCGGTGCTGGGTCCGTGGGATTCATGGCTGACCCTGCGGGGCGTCAAGACCCTCAAGGCGCGGCTTGCCATGCAGCAGAAAACCGCGCTGTCTATCGCGCAACGGCTTCAGCAACACAAAAACGTTGAGGCGGTGTACTATCCCGGACTAGAGGGTTTTACGAGTAAACCGGTTCATGACGCGCAGGCTCGCGGCGCGGGCGCGGTGCTTTCGTTTAAGACAAAAACAACGGAACAGGCGCTTCGTTTCTTGGGAAAAACGCGGCTCGCGGCGGCGGCGGTGAGCCTCGGCGGAGTCGAAACCATCGCGTCGTATCCGGTTCGCATGAGCCACGCATCCATACCGAAACAAGAGCGGGAACGGCTCGGCATTACCGATACCTTGATACGAATTTCCACGGGGCTTGAAGACGCCGAAGACCTGATCGCCGATTTTGAAGCGGCTTTAGCGGAGGAATGATGAACATGAATAACGAAACCGCCTGCGTTCACGGCGCGCAACTCTTTGAGCCGGTTACTGGCGCGATAAGCGTACCCATTTATCAAACCGCCCCGTTCCGGCACGCCGAATTGGGAAAATCCACCGGCTTTGATTATTCACGCTCTGAAAACCCCACCAGAAAGGCGTTGGAACAAACCGTCGCGCTCCTTGAACATGGGGCATACGGATTAGCCTTCGCCACAGGCATGGGCGCAGTGTCGGCAATCATCAAGCTCTTCCCGCCGGAAGCTGAAGGCGCGGGAAAAAAGACGCATTGTATTATTTCGGAAGACCTGTACGGCGGCACCTACCGGCTGTTCAGCGAATATTACGCGCAATACGGCTATGCGTTTTCATGGGTTGATACAAGCCGCTTCTCCGCCATAGAAGCGGCGTTGCGTCCGGAGACAAAGGTTCTCTTCATTGAAACGCCGTCAAACCCCATGATGAAAGTAACGGATATTCGGGCATGCGCCGATTGTATCCATCAAACAGGCGGGTACCTCATCGTTGACAACACCTTCCTTACCCCCTATTTTCAGAACCCGCTTGATTTGGGCGCCGATTTTGTCATTCATTCCGGCAGCAAGTATCTTGCGGGGCATAACGACACGCTTTCCGGCTTCATCGTTCATTCAAACACCGCGTTTGCGGAGCCGCTCTTAAAAATACAGCGGAGCGAAGGGGCGACACTGTCTCCTTTTGACGCATGGCTCACCTTGCGCGGCATAAAAACCCTGTCCGTGCGTATGGAAAAACACCAGACAAACGGGCGGCGTGTCGCGGCGTGGCTTCAAGGGCATCCCGCGGTGGAAAAGGTGTTTTACACGGGTTCAAGCGATCACCCGCAGTTCGCCCTATCCCAAAAACAGGCGCGGGGGCATAACGGCATGGTGTCTTTTTATCTCAAGGAGGCGCGTATGATCCCCTCGATCTTGAGCAATATTAAACTCGTGCTGTTTGCGGAGAGTCTGGGCGGCGTTGAATCGCTCATCACCTACCCGTTAATCCAAACGCATGACGCCATCCCCGAAGCCATGCGGCGTTCAACCGGCGTCAACGAGAAACTCCTGCGCCTTTCGGTGGGCATAGAAAATCCGGACGACATTATCGCGGATTTAGACGCGGCGATGCGGTAGCGGAACCCTAGCTTATGGGTAAAGAGCCGGCGGCGTGTTTCTCCGAAGGAGAGAGCGGCGGCGCGGCTATCTCAATGCGCGGACTGTCTTTCCGGCATGTGATAAGCAAAGAGGATTAGGAAGGGAAAAGGAGCGGGGCGTTACTATGTTCATCTTTTTTCACGTGATTTTTTATAATCATAATTTTTATCAAATTCAATCTTTCCGAATAGAGCTATAACCTCCCGCCGTTTTCTTCTTTGGATAAATTCGTCTAAAGCCAAATGTACCGTATCTTTTAATGTATTGTGTAATTGTCAAGCGTTTTTGGGGTAGGGGGAGGAGCCGCCCCTGAACGGGGGCGGCGGGGGCGCGGGCGTTAGGCGCGGCGGGGCGGGGGGGCGAAGCGGGGCTTCTTGGGGAGCGCGGCTTCGAGGAGGGGGCGCGAGCCGTCCGCGAGCCGCGAGCCCACGGAGGGGGGCGCGGCGGAGACGGCAATCGCGGCGAAGGCTGTCGCGTCCAACGCGGGGGCGGCGTTGTAAGGGACAAAGGGGGGAGCCGCGCCGTTGTTGGCGTTGGCGGCGGCGATCCACGCGGCTTCGTCAAGCGGGGCGACATCCGGCGCGCCGCTTGACGAGACGACCGCGCCTTTGTAGGACGCGGCATTGGCAAACGCCGCGTCTACGGGCATAATCTTGGGCGCGCCGGTTTGGGCGTTGGCGCCGTCAAGGAAGGCGCGGTAGGATGGTTTTAGATAGGATACTTCATTGGCAATGTCAGTAGCATTATATTTTGTAGCATACATGACAACATTAGCGGGTTGAGGATCAGCATCCCATACTCCCTGCACATTGAAATACTGGGCTCCATTCGGATCTTTTATACATACGACATGAAATCTATTAACTCCCATATCGTGTGAAACATCCCATAAGTTAAGATAGCCCTCCTTCTCCTCTATAGAGTTATCCAGCATATTCGGAGCGTTGCCTTGTATATCCAATACACCCCTAATTCTTCCGCCTATTCTATTATTGACCACTACCCCATAATAGTTTCCTATAAGACCCACATTCGTAACTGGAGGTAAAACTATATCCTTGCCCGCTTCATCGTAAGTACTCCACATAACGCCATCGCCGATGATGTTGGTGTTTTGGAACTCGGAGACATGGAGGGAGGAGATGAGGTAGTTCGCCATGGGGACGGTGATGTTGCCGGTGAAGTCTTGGTTCGGCGCGCCGCTTGAGCCGGACGCGCCCTTGCGGTTCGGGTTGGCGGAGGGAACGCC
>JAISMJ010000063.1 GCA_031276815.1 Treponema sp. | reverse complement strand
GGACCTGCTTCATTCGGACTTTGCCACGAAAAGCCCGCTGGAACTGACGTTTGAAGAAGACGAGCGGGGGAAGCGGGTGTATTTTGCGGCGAGATGGGAAAACGGGACCGTGCTGAAAGAGGACTGGAGCGAGATATATTCCGCCGTTATTCCATAACGAGTTATTCCATAACGGGTTATTCCGGATTAGACGGAAGAGGAACCGCAACGCGTTGCGCTACGGCTCCGCATAACACAGGAAACTTGCCCGTATGGGCGGTTAATAGAGAAATATACGAAATTCACCTAGAATTTCGTATGGAGGATGCTATGAAAAGAAATAGGGTCTTTTCGATTATGTTGTTAATTGGCATTTTGTCTTCTTGCGTATCGCTAGAAGATAAAAATTTAACAGTACAGGAACGCGCGGAAACTAATATTATTGGTTCCGTTACGGCGACGTTTACGTCCTTTCAATTTTTTAATATTCCTAATAAGACGAATATTAAAAATAAAGCCTACGCGGAATTAAAAAAAATAGCGCAACGTGAATATGGCGGCAATATAGACATTCGAAACATCACCATTGCCGGAGGTTTCGCTTTGCCCGAATTGTTGAACATCGGAGTTGGCATTAGCTTGGGAATACTAGGTTTTTATGATGCTTTTGAGGGTAGCCATAGTCTTTCTGACATACTGATTGGAGCCGCGCCAATCCCTTTTATTATAGGTAATTTCCAAAAGCTTACAGTTACCGGCGATGTGGTTCAATTCAACGCCGTTTCCGGTTCAAATCAAATGCTCGTAAACAATGTGCAGAACAGCATGATGGCAATAAGCGATGAATTAATAAAAACGCTGCCCAAAGGCGCAACTATAGCCGTGTTAAGCATGAGTTCCAATGACAGAACGCTATCGGAAACCGCCCTTGATGAGCTTGAATACAGTCTTGTCGACTCAAAGCAATTTATCATTGTTGACAGAGCAAAGCTGGATCAAATAAGAAACGAACAAAACCTTCAGGCGGCCGGAGACATTAGCGATGATTCCGCCGTTTCCATGGGGAACATCTACGGCTGGAATATCGTCATACTCGGCTCTATAAGTAGTACCGGTTCAAGAGGGCGAATAACGGTAAAGGCGTTAGACGTTAAAACAGCCCAAATAGTAACCATGGCGCGAGAACAATTTTAAAAATAAAGAATCCCCGCCGGTGGCGGCGGGGTATTAGACCCGCTTTTTGTTAATAAAAATACCATAACGCATGGAGCCGCATAGTTTGCAATAAGATCGAGTGTATGCTACAATACTACAGCGGATATTCATGCAGGGAGGAATACTATGAAAGCGCAACATTTTTTCATGGAGGTACTTGTTTTGGCAGCCCTCGCCATCATGACGGGGCTTGCTGGGTGCGGTGTCGCCAATCCAGATACACTAGCTACGCTCGCGGGGTTTGAAAACGCGCTTCGTGCCAAGGAAGGGGGAGCGCGGATTGATGATCCGGTTGACATAGCCTATAGCGGGAGTGGAAGGGCGTATGATCTCTACGTCATCCTGTCGAAAGTGAGTAAGTTTGTGAACCTAGACCTTTCGAAAAGTTCCGTTACCGGTTTTGAAGATGCCTTCCCATCAGGCTCGGCGATGATCGTTTCACTTATCTTGCCCGACAACCTCGCTTCCATCGAAAACTCCGCTTTTTACCAATGGGACAGACTTACCCACGTAACCATGCCGAAAAGCGTCCGGATCATCGGGGCGGAAGCTTTTCGCGGATGCAGAGGGCTTACCGGCGTAACCATACCGTCCGGCGTAGTCAGCATCGGTAGAAACGCCTTTAGCGGCTGTAGCGAGCTTACCCGCGTAACCATACCGTCTAGCGTTACCGGTATTGAGGACGACGCCTTTTCTCCCTGCGTTGCGCTTACCCGCGTAACCTTTGCGGGAAACGATACATGGGTAGCGGGCGATGGCGTCTTCCCCAGCGGCGTACGCCTCCGGAGCGCGGCAGGTGGTTCAGGAACCGGCACATATAAACCAAAAGCCGGTATCTACCAGCGGAATAATGGGGACTGGTGGCGGAACTGAACCGCGGGTAATGAGGCAGTGAGCGCCGCTTCCACCGGTAGTCGCTTTTTCGAACTTCCTACGCTATACCGGATAACCGCATGTGTTGATCATGCCATCGCTCCCCACTCTAGTAGACCGTATCCACTTTTTCTCCTCTCTATTTTGTATATTGTCTGGTTTTTATAGTTGAAATTTATTTCTGTACATCATATACTTTTAGCATGAAACGTTTAATAATCATTGCTCTTGTGAGCGTTACCATTCCGGCGCTTTTTGCCGATGAGGAACTGGACTTTTATACGGAACAGTTCAACAATGCGGTCACGGTTCTTGAACAGCTTGGCTTTGTGAAAACCGTGGTTAACCAGAATATGTCCGATGCGGACGGCTTTTACGCAATGGCGTTGGACAGGCTGCTTTTCGAGTATCCCGCCGTTAAATCGGCGCAGGAGAGGCAAGCCGCCGATGAAATGGCGATTTTGCTTGTACAGCAGCTCGGAAATGACCAGTACGCCGATGCGGGACAGAAGGTGTGGAGAGTGGTTAAAACCTTCTCTAACGCAATGGTAAAATCCGAGTCGCTTATTGCCTTGGGGCAGATGAATGCTACTGATTTGCTTCCCCATGTGGTGCAGATATTGGTCGATACCAACACAAAAGGACCGGTAAACCGTACATCGGGCGAGCGTATTGCCTACGGCGCCATCACAGCCCTTGCAAATTACAAGGATCCGTCTGGATATGCGCCCGTTTTCTTTGCGGCAAACGGCTGGTACCAGTTATGGGTCAAAAAAGCCGCCAACGAAACCCTCCCCCTTCTTGCTGAGGATCCGGCGGAGCATTTAATTGCAATCATTCAAGACGCCGCGTACACCTACGATCAGAAATTGCTGGCGCTTAAAACCATTGAACAATCAAGTACCGCCGATGAAAATAAAGTGAAAGCCGCGATAGCCGGCATTACCTTTGGATGGGCGGGATCTTCGCCGTCTCCCGATTTGCAGTACAAACGGGTACAGATACGAAAAACGGCTCTTGGTATAATAAATACATACGGCGCGGGCGATGATGCCGCTTCTATTCTTAACTACCTGAACTGGTCATACCGGTATGCGGCGGACGAAGAAGAGCAATTGTACGCTATTGGAGCCTTCTCAACACTGGCAAGCGATGAAGCGGTGCAGTATTTGGGTACCTATACTATAGAACTCAATGACAAGAAAGCTCGCAGAACGTTCAACGCGACGGATGAACGCCGTATCCGCGCCTTAATTGCGGGACTTGGCAATACCCAAAACCAGAATGCGAAACTCTATCTGCAAGCGGTTCTTTCAGTCCAATGGACCCATCAAATACAGAAAATCGCGCAGCAAGCCTTGAATAACCTCTAACTTTTAAAGAATTTGCAGAAACATAAAGCGGAGTGAAAGCGGGCTGTCTAGGCAGCCCGTCCCTTACGCGCTGCCATTGCTTTCACCTGCGGGGCGGCGTTCATGTTCCCTGTGCAGCGCTTCCAGCCGCGCCATAATGCCATCTACAACAGCCTGTTTTTTATCCTCTATGCCTGCTGATTCGGCTTTTTCACGCTCTTTCATCCTGAATTCCGCGCAAGAAACAACCGGAGCAACGGTGAAGCGCACCACATCCTTACTGACGAAATCATCCATCATATCGCCCGGACGAATGTGGAGAACTTCGCCGTTGATCGCAACAAGACACATATAATCAAACGATTTTATATACGAGTCGATTTCCCGCACTCCTTTTTTGGAACTTGGCTCCCACGGGCGGTACCGCGTACCGGAAGGGAAAACAAGGATGAGTTTTCCCAGCTTCTTAACCTCGTTGAGTTTACGCATAGCGGCATGGTTGATTGCCATGCCGCGCGCTCTTTCAGCCTTCGCCTTTTCAGCGTCCATGTCCTGAAGAGACCTGCTCGGATAGATGACAAGGCGGGTATACGCGCCGGTAAACGCGGCGACCACAGGGTTTTCCTCGTTGAGTTTCATGCCCGCAATGGCAACAATGGCGTCCTCTATGTCAGCTCCGCGCTCCGGCTCCTTTCGTATAAGATACGAAAAAAGCGGCAGATCAAAGTTGCTGTAATGTTCGAGTAGGAGAAGACACGATGCGCCCGTCTTTGCCTTTTCATACAAGTCCTCAAGGTGTTCCATACCGTTAATGCCCGATCCCGGCAGAAGAAGCTGTTCGATTATTCTGTCTAGGAAGGGCAAAATTTCCTTGCTGCCTATCTGATACACATGTTCTTCCGTAACAACCATTGACGTTTTTGATAGAGAGACGGCTTGCTTTATGATGTCCTGAAAAGCTACATTCAATGTTTCCATGCGAGGAAGTATAGTCTATACTGCGGCTTTTGTCAAAGAGCGCCTTCAAGTTTCAGCAGAAACCGTTTGCGCTCAAGACCGCCGCCATAACCGGTAAGGCTGCCGTCCACGCCGATAACGCGGTGGCAGGGGATGATGATTGAGATGGGGTTGCGTCCTACAGCGCCGCCTACGGCTTGCGCCGCCATGGCAGGAATACGCCGCGTTGCCGCCACCGCCGCAGCAAGACCGCCATAGGTGCATGTGGCGCCGTATGGAATGTTCAGAAGCAAATCCCATATTTGCTCTTGAAAAAGACTACCCCGCGCTGCAAGCGGCAAGGCAACGGCTGCGCCGGGGTCTTTTCCTGAAAAATAGATTTGCAGCCATGCGCGAACAGCGTTGAACACGGGCAGATCCGGCGCTTCGTTAGAATTCGCCGCTCGCGGGAAGGGCAGTGTATCGGTAAAGTCAAGCCGCGTCAGCACAGCGTCTCTTCTCTGTTCGGCAAGCGCCTGCATTGGTCCCAAAGGGGTGTCAATAATGGCATAATACGATGGAATTTCTTTTTCTTGCATATACTTTATAATATCCTTTTCGGGATGGGCGGATTTGAACCGCCGATCTCTTGCTCCCAAAGCAAGCGCCTTAGCCACTAGGCTACATCCCGTAGATTTCACAAAAAACCAGCGAATCGGACGTTCTCGTCCGCTGCTGTTTCCAAAGGAGGCGTTTTAGCCGCCTCCACCGACCGGCTGCGTTTAAGGACTAAAAGGTTTCTTCTCCGGGCGGGAAAAGGTACAAATCGGGTAGTTTAAAGGTTCTTGCCGGCGAAAACGTTGTGATGTTTTTCTGTTCGCTTTTAACGGGAATCTTAAAAAAATATTTGAGTTCATCAAAACCCGGTTCATTAACCCTGATAGAAAATTCAAAGAATTTATACTCATCCGCCGCTTTAGCCGGTATAGGCGACGGCCAGAAGCTAAACACGCCTTGGCTAGGTTCGACAAGATGAAAGGGATTCTGCCAATTAGTATTAAGCATAGTAACCTTTTCTTTATCGCAAAGCAGTTCAATGTCAATATTCGTCATAGGCGCAAAATTCATGCCGTCAAAGATACGTCCGGTAATGGTAGGTATATTAAACATCTGCCCGGTATGAAGCGGCGTCGCTTCTTTTTTTACCTGATGATTGGAAGAAGGTCTCTTATTGTGATTAATTTTTGATATACCCTCATGTATCATTGCAACAATATCAGCCTCTTTCTGCTGATTTTCTATTGTATTTTGCTCAATTCTAACAACGCCCCTGTTCGAAACAATATAGCGAGGTTCGATACGGTTAAGTACATAGCACACCGTATCCATTCGACATTGCTCGCAGGTACAGATATCATCATGCTTACCGCTCATGTCAAATGCGTTAAACATATCGTTTACGTGGGCAATAACAATATCTTCATTAGTATTATGAAGTTCCACGTGTGTCCTCCTACTCGTATTGTTTAATTATACGTATTTAATTTACAAAGTATATAGTATGTGTACAAAATGTCAATATTTTTTTAATACGTTTTATGTCTTTTCTTGAGGTTTGGTCAAAAAACACCCTTTGAACGCGCAGATTTTTCTTGAATGAACATATTATTTCTTCATTGACCAGCGCCGAACTTTGTGAAAAAGAACGGTGTTCGTCTGTTACATACAGACCCGTTTCAAAAGAGATCGGTTCAGGCATATCAATGATGATATCATCCGCCGTGATGGAATCGCCTGTAGCCTTGCTCATCGCTTCAGCCATCTGTTCCTCGTACATGGTACGCTTCGTAATGTCCGCATAGTCAGCGCATTTCTGATGGTCATACTCGTCAAAAGGAATTTCCGCTATTGTTTCATATAGACAGCCGTTTTTAACTTTTTCACCTAGGGAGAGGATGGGCAGTAGCTTTGCTCGATCAGCCATGAGCGCAAAAAGCCCTTGATCATCCAAGCCGTAAAGCTCTTCTTCCGCAATGACGTGTTTCTCAAGGGCTGCGATAAGGGCTTTTTTAATCATTGATGTTGCGGAACGGACGGAACGATGCCAATATACAGCTTTGTACATGAGGTATTTTGAAAAAAGAACGGATTCCACACTCGGAATACCCTTGGAATCAATATCAATGCCGCGTTCCTTATTGGGATAGAGCCTTGAAAATATGAAATCAACGTCTTGAGCGCCGTACGGAACACCAGCATATCGGGCGTCGCGGTTCAAGTAGTCGAGTTTATCGGGATCAAGACAGCCTGATAGCAGCTTCCGGTAAAAAATCAGTTCCCCGTCTTCGTCACTCGGCAGAAGATCATCCACAATCGCGGCTGTAAAATACGGATCCGCGCCGGTTTTCGCAACAAGGTCTTTCATTGGAGAGGATAGGATGATATCGCCGGTAAGCTTTTCATGGGCGCTCAAAGGCAGTTCTTTGAGCGAATGGGTGTACGGGAAATGTCCGGCGTCGTGGAGAAGGCTTGCGGCAAAAAAGGAACGGACGCCGACAGGCGTGAGCCACTCGTCCGCGCCGCGCTCGGCAAGCGCTTGGATAAGCCGTCGTGCAAGATGAAACACGCCGATGGAGTGGGCGGCGCGGGTATGCGTTGCGCCCGGATACACATAGTATACAGGACCTAACTGAAATATACGGTACAACCGCATGAAGGGAGCGGACTTAGTGATCGCTTCAAGTTCCGGCGTCAAGTATACATGTCCCCATAGAGAATCCCGTATCGGCGAAGTGAAGGAACGGTTAAGCGCATCATATAGTAATGTCTGCATATACAAAAAGGGTACACCTTATAAGAAAATTTCGCAAGATGGTATTCAAGTAAATATCCACGTTCCGGCTTTGGTAAGATACTGCATGATGAGCGCGACATGCGGCTTCTTTTGTAGTTTTGAGACTTTTACATTCCACTGCTGTACATCATAGATCGCTTCTTTTACCTGTTTTCGGGCTGACTCTATTGCGGCGGCAATGTCTTCGCTACGGTCGGGCAAGGTCTTGACAAGATAGTTGGAAAGGAACCATGCGGTTAAGCCCATGATTATCGTATTGCTTGATATTTTAGTTAGGATGATAAATTCTTCGGCTGCTTCGGCAAAACGCCAATCAAGCAGTAAGGTAAACCCATAATAGAAGCGAAGCCAAAGCAAATCAGCTTTGTTGGATTTGCAGCAACGGATGCGGGTTAAAAAAAAATTCGTCGCGCTGGTCTTGTCTTTTTCCAGAAGGCGAGCAATTCCAAAAATGAGAGCATACGTTTCGACAAGCTGGGGTTTTGCAAGCGCAGTTTTGTTTTCAAGGTTGATAAGCGCCGCCGTATCGGATAAAATGAGGTACGCCTGCGCCAAAAGACGCACGGAACGGGAAGAATAGCGCCCTTTATTCAGCACCACAACTTCGAGATATTGAACAAGGGCGGGCCAATCGCCTTTCTCCAGAAAAGACAACAGTTTCGCATTAACAAAATAGTAGATATCAAAAACGATGAGTACAACAGCGCATAGCGCAATAAGACCCCACAACCGGAGTCCCAATAGCTGAAAACCGCTTTCCGTTCCGAATATCATGCTTATAATAACGAGGAAGACGATAATGGTACTATTAAAAAAAATAAACATGGTCTTTATTTTCACATGAACCTTCTTTTATAGTTGAAAGTTTTTACTTTCTACTTGAATTTTTAAATAATATATCATAATATAATAGCAAAGGATAGATATGAAAAGCATACGTATTACCAATATTCTTGAAGACGCTACGTACTCAGAGGCTGTGTATTTAGATCATCAATTCTTACTCGCAGACCCGGATATAGGAATGTCGAAAGCAACGATCCATGCGCTTAAAAAGTGGGAATTCACCGAAGTTTGGACTGAGGGGGAGATGGTTGCCAAGCAAACTTCCACGGAACAGGCAGGAGAGCCGCTTAAAACCATACTCTCTACTGGGACCAATAATGAAGACGCTAATATTATCAATGCAAGAGAACTGTACGATGCGATCAAAAACTATATGGAAAATGTATTCAGCCGTGTAGCAGAAAAGAACGAGCTTGATTATCGTGGCGTATCTAATCAGGTAGCCGGTATTATACAGGTCGTCAAAGAAAACAAGCAATTCTTGATTAGGGCGCAAAAGACGCCGCCTTTGGAAAATGAGCTGGAGCATTTAGCGTCTCACGCGGTTAGATGTATGATCACTTCCATGATTATCGGCAACTACCTGAAATTTTCCGATGAAAGGCTGACGGAACTGGGAGTTGCCGCCTTGCTGCATGAAATCGGCATGATAAAACTGCCGACTGTTTCCAAAGGGTATTACAGCAAACGTCCCCTTACGCGAGATGAACAGAAAGCTATCTTTTCCCATCCGGTGTTCGGTTATACCATATTAAAGTCGTTCAATGCGCCGCTCACCATTTGTCTTGCAGGACTTGAACACCATGAGCGGGAAAACGGAAGCGGTTATCCGCAAAAACTCACGAGCGAGAGGATCAGTCTGTACGCCAAGATCATAGCCGTGACGTGTTCTTACGAGTCGCTTACGGCAAACAGACCCTACCGTGACGCAAAAGATACATACATTGGTATGTACACGCTGCTCAAGAACGAAGGAAAACAGTATGACCCTACCATAATAAAAGCTTTCTTGTATTCATTATCCCTATATCCGGTAGGCCTATATGTCCTTCTTTCAAACGGAAAAAAAGGACAGGTGGTAGATGTCGATCCGCAAAACCCGCTCTACCCCATTGTACAGATACTCGGATTATTCACGGATGAAGGCAATGCTGTACTAGCGAAGACTTCCAAGAATGGTATTTACATCATACGTCCTTTAAGAAAGGATGAATTGAGTAGTTGATCTCACATCCATTATTTCTTTGTGTGCTTTTTTTATGTATCGTCTGCGCCGCAGTAGGATTTATCGCTATGCTGGAAACCGCGCTATTTTCGGTACGGAAGACTCAGCTTAAAATGAAGGCGGAAGATGGTAATAAAAAGTACGAAAAGGCGCTGAAACTCGTTGAACAACCGGAAATGTTTGTTTCCGCTCTACGGATAGGCATTGTTTTTTTTAATGTGCTCGTTGGCATTATAGGAATGGCGTGTATTGTTCTTCTGTACTCAGAAAGACAGTTCGCCTTCTGGAAACTCTTCGGCGTGATCGGAGTGGTACTGATCATCCTTACCGCCATAATAGGTTTTCTGATCGGCAGTGTCTTTAAGCAAATAGCTATTCATAAATCCGAGCATATTGTCATAGGTTTTCTTCCTCTGATAGAAACCATTGCTTTTTTATGTATGCCGCTTTTCACGGTAAACGCTTTTTTTTCCTCCCATATAAGGAAAATATGTAACGCACAGGAATCTGATCCAA
Organism: Treponema sp.; assembly: GCA_031276815.1. Classification (GTDB taxonomy): domain Bacteria; phylum Spirochaetota; class Spirochaetia; order Treponematales; family Breznakiellaceae; genus JAIRKH01. Next base: position 37,384 of record JAISMJ010000063.1, on the reverse strand, counting down.
CCAAAGGTATAACCGAAGCGGAACTGCGTATTGCATTGCAGGAAGGGGAAAAATCGGGCATTGTAGAAAGCGCCGAACGCGCCATGGTCGAAGGGGTTTTTTACCTTGGAGACAGACCCGCAGGTACTTTTATGACTCACCGTTCGGAAATCGCATGGCTGGATACTAACGCAAGCCAAGACGACATTATGAAAACTATAACCGAATTCCGCGCCCAACGTTATTTCCCTGTTTCGGACGATACCCTAGACGAGGTAACCGGCGTTGTCTCGGTGGAAGACGTACTGTTTGCCCTTACCGCCAATCCGCAGATCACGCTGAAACATATTGTAAAGCCTCCGCTTTTCGTACCTGAAACTATGAGCGCGCTCAAAGTTATTGAGGTTTTTAAACAGAAGGAAGTGGATTTTCTCTTTGTTATGGATGAATACGGCGGGTTTGCGGGTATTCTTGCTTTGAACGACCTTGTTGAGGAGATTGTGGGACAACTCTCCGCACATTCGGCTAAAACCGAATCCATAGTCCAGCAGGGTGACGGTTCTTTTCTTGTTGACGGCGGTAATAACATTGACGAGATAGCCGAATTGCTTTCACTTCCGAGCCTTATTGATGAACATCAGGAATACCATACCCTCGCCGGTTTTATCTTGAGCCTTGCGGGTGAAATTCCCCATACCGGCGCATCGTTCAAGTACAAGAACTTTGATTTCAAGGTTGTAGACATGGATGGAAACCGCATCGACAAAGTGATGATCGTTCAGCATACGCCCTCTTCCCAAAATCAGCCAAAAGAGATATAGTAAATGAGGAGCATACATGAAGAAAACCATATTGGTACTTTTTATTGTCTTTTTATTGTTTTTAGCCGCGTGTAAAAGCGAAGAAAAGAAGGTTTCTGCCGGAAATACAGCAGAGCAAGCAGCTGTAACGGAGTCGGGAATCTTGGATAATGATGCTAGTTACGCCTTGGGAATGGCATTTGCTGTGGAATTTAAGGACATTGGACTTAAAGTTGATTACGATGATTTCCTTGCAGGTTTTAGAGATTCTCTTGAAGGTAAAGAAACCAGACTCACCGAAGATGATGCAAGCAATCGAATACAAACGGCATATATCGCGGCATTGGATGCAAAAGCGCAAAGTCTCATGCACCAAGAAAACGAATTCCTTGCCCTAAACACCAAAAAGCAGGGAGTCGTCACTACCGAAAGCGGACTTCAATATGAGATTATAACCGAAGGAAATGGATCAAAACCGCTTGCAACCGATACGGTACGGGTGAATTATGAAGGAACCCTTATTGATGGAACGGTATTTGATAGTTCGTACTCCCGGGGTGAACCCGAAGAATTAGCCCTTGATCGTGTCATTGAAGGCTGGACCGAAGGACTCCAGCTTATGGGCATAGGCGATACGTACCAGTTTTATATTCCGTCAAATCTGGCATACGGAGAGAACGGTTCAGGCAGAATCATTCCGCCGTATTCCACGTTGATTTTCAAAGTTGAATTACTTGATATTGTAAAGAATTAGGAAATAAAGGTTAACTATTTTGGGTAACGACTATCAGCGATACGCAAAATCGTTGGGCTAACTTTCCAACATGGGATAAGGACAAACCGATAGGTACGTCAGACATATCTGTCAAGAGATAAGACAAAGCGGGGAGACGCTTGGCAGTTCGGAGAGACGGGCTATTTTACAAGAGGAGGGCGGGCTTAAGTCCCGCAGGCGTTTCATCCCAAGTTTAATGATTTGGATTTCCACGCCTAGTATGTTATGAGAAAACTATACGTTATTTTGTTTATGATTGGTATTGCAGCAACGGCATTTGCAAAACCGGTCTCTGAGATGCCAGCTACCGGACAAAATGCTCCGGCTGATGCTATCAGCTATTCTTTCGGCGTGGTACTTGGCGCTCAATTCTCTGACAGCGGCTTATCATTTGATTATGATGATTTTGTCAAAGGCTTTAAAGATGCCGTTGAAGGCACCCTTACTCTATCGGAAGATGAGGCGCTGTTTATAGCGAATTCCGCCTATAAAGCCGCTTTAGACAAACAGAATGAGGAAAGCAAGGAAAGAGAAACGGTGTTTCTGGCTAAAAACGCCCAAGAAGACGGGGTCATTACCACTAATAGCGGTCTTCAATATAGAGTTATTCAAGAAGGAACCGGCGCTAAACCGCTTGCAACCGATACGGTATGGGCTCATTACAAAGGCAGCCTTCTTGATGGTACGATGTTCGACAGTTCGTACGATGATGGCGAACCGGTAGCATTTTCGCTTTACGAAGTGATAGACGGTTGGGCGGAAGGGCTTCAGCTTATGAGTGTCGGCAGCAAATACGAGCTTTTTGTTCCATCCACCTTGGCATACGGTGCAGACGGCGCCGGCTCAATAATTCCTCCCTATGCAACGCTTCTTTTCGAGGTAGAACTGGTTGCCATTATGGAGCCGGAAGAAAACGAAGAAGAAACCACACCGCAGACTCCTGACGGTAATCCGGATAGTAGCGAGTAATCATCCGGAAAGACGGGGAGCGTAAGCTCTCTCTACGATTTTCTAGCCGGTAATCTCTGTGCCTAGAAAACGTTCTCCTGTAAGGAGTTTCTTCAAATTAGGAATATCTTTGCCTGCTGTACAGATGACTTTGAGCTTTATGTTGTCCGCACGGCGACTCGCCACCGGATCAAAAGGAACGTTTTTTCCCGGCGACCACTCTTCACCTACCATAGCGCGAAATTCCTTCCATGAGATGCGTTCTATAGGTTTGGCATTAGGATTCTTCTTTGGATCATCCGTATACACCTGTGCAATATTGGAAAGATTGATGACGGCATCGGCTTTGAACTGTTCGGCAAGGAGTACCGCATCGTAATCCGAGGAAAAGCCGGGTTTCCAGCCTGCGGCTAAAAGCACCCTACCGGAAAAGGACACCGAAACGCCGGGGTCTATTACCACGTCGTCTGTACAGTACGCCCCCATGACAGCCTTGACAAGCTGGGCGTTGAGTCGCGTCGCCATAATGCCGATCCAGTCCGCCGCTTCATCGACAACAGCCGCATTAAGCGCTGTGCGTACGGCGCGGTATGCCTGTTGCCACATCCGTGCCGGTCCGCCGCCGCCGACTACAAAGATAAACCTACGCTCTTTATCCGCATCAAGCAGTTCTTTAATAAGAGTAGCAAAATCTTTCAGAAAGGCAATATCCACCGTATCCGGCGCGACGATGGAACCGCCCAGGGAAATAACCGTTGTCATTACTTATTCCTCCTTAAATTAAATCATTGCGTAACCACGGCGCCGCAATGTGAAACCGTACGCCGCTTACTGGGTATACATGCCTGTTATGGCAATGTCGCTCCACAGTGATGAATACGATATAATGCCGCCTATGGCTTCTTCCCAGAAATTCTGCAACGCATAATCGGGCTTATGCGCGGCGATCCGCCCGCGCGGATCCATCTGTGAAAGCTGGTTCTGTCCCCGAGAGAAACTTATCCGGTGGTTATCAATGTTGCCGAAGTACCACAATGCCGCGTCCTCACGCAGCGAAAACGACTCGGGCGCAGCTTGTGCGCCGAGCGCCGGATCAAGAGGAATCCACCCAAAACCGTCAATCCAGAATTCCGCCCAATAATGCACAAAGGCGCTATGGTTTTTATCAATTAAAACGCCGGCAACCGGTATGGCGGGAATACCTACAGAACGCGACAGGGCGCAAAAAAGAAGACTTACCGAATATGAGTCAGCCTTTTTTTGTTGTAGAGCTTCCAGTACGCTGGTATTAAGCGGATAGTGTTGAATGGCGCTGTTGGCAATGATCCACTCGTATATTTTTTTTGCTTTGTTATAGGGATTCAGCTCCTTTGCTATTATCGCGGCTGCAAGCTCCGTTATTGCCGGCTCGTCAGAGGGAATAAGCGGACTGCTCTGCGTATACGATACGGGCAAAGAAGTGCCCTGCTGCGCTCTGATCGATTGCGGCTTTATAGCGGTCTCTACGGCATACGCATCAACAACGTACGACATGGTTATGCTTATATTCGTCTGCGCCGCCATATTCTTGATCTGAAACAGCGTTGTTCCCCTGTAGTTTTCTACAAAAGGCTCCGTATCACGGAAAAGCAGTTCAACATTAGGCTGCGAAGAAGAATAAGCGGGTTGCGGCATCCATAGGTAGAGCGTATTGGGATGAGAGGCGTCTTGAACCTGTATATGTACCGAGTACACAATGGTCCATCTTCGTTTATCACGGAATACTTTTGTCCCCGGTTTCTCCTTTACCGTAAAAAACACAGGGGCGGACTTGCCGTACAAGGTGTAGATTTCAAGCGTACCGCTTATCGCCCCATCCGGAACATGAAGACGAATCTCATTTGAAGTCCACGACTCGTATCCGAATCCCATGTCAAAGGGTTCTATGGCGGGTTTTTCACTGTGTTCCCTATTTGAGAGGGGATTGTTTTCCGCAGCCCATGAGAAGCGCACGCTCCCCTTCTCCCGTGCCGCGCCGAAGCCCTCGCCCTGTATGCTTATCAATGAACCGATGGAAGCTGTGACGGGTTTTATCGTATCAATATGCAGACCGGACCCTAGGGACGCTGCCTGCACATGTTCCGGTATTTCTGAACGGTTTGAAAAAAAAACGGCATTGCTTTTCCGCTCGTCCTTGTGGACATACACTAATCCTGTCCGCCCGAATTCCGGCAGCCGTACACGGATAAAGGTATCCGTCCATTCAAGGTACGATGATGTAGTCGGCTTCTGATCCGCTATGGTTATGTAGGAATCGTTCTGATCCGCGCCGAAATTTTTACCCACAATACTTATAATATCTCCCATCATACCGACTGTTGGATCAAGCGCGCTGATAATGGGAGGTTCCGCTTTACATGCCGCGAAATATATCAAAAGGCTCAATGAAAAAAGCATAAGCGGGAAAGAACAACAACGGCGTCTCAAAACGCTACTCTTTTTCATCTTCCTCCACACTCTGAACGTCGCCATCGTCCGGCGCTTTGTAAGGAGACACATTCACCACTAATTCGATATACGCATCTTCATTTGAAGGAGATGCGCCGAGGGGGAGGAAACGTACTGGTTCTCCGAAATTAACCGGTATGGTCTGTAATGTGGTCTGGTACTGTACGCCTTGCTCTGGAATAGTAACCCATATTTGCCCTTGCGCGACAAGAATAGCGGCTCCTTCCCGCGTCATGTACGGAGTAAATTGGACGGCAATAACCACATTAGCGCCAAGCAGTTTAACGCCCACTGCTCTTCCGGGAATCGTAATTTTAGAACTGGAAACATGCCATACTTCTTGGCTTTCTTCTTTTTCTACTACACGGGCTGTTATGTCAAGCACCAACACTTTATCTTGAAAGCTCGGCAATACATCCTCAAAAGATTGCGCCCACAATGCTGCTCCCGCCGTGAAAAACAAAACGCTCCTGACCATAAACAGCTTTTTGCAACGCATCATTTCCGACGACTTCCCTCCGGATAATCCATAACTCTTATGATTTCAGGCTCGCCGATTCTGGTAAACATTCTGCTTTCAGGCAATTTAATGATCATATAGTCAGATGTATCTTCTTGCTCTAAGTAGTGAAATATCCTGCCTATGTCCTGATCGGACACCATGCTTTTAGCATCAAAATCCGTAGGAATATAGGAAGAAGCCATGACCGGAGTTTGCCGCTGTTCAGCCGGCGCAAACGGACGGATAACCGCAAACACGACGGTTACGATAAACACCACCGCCGCCGCCGCTACGGCGGGCGCCGGCAGCATAATGGTACGCCGCCACAGCAGCCGGTTTGCAGCCGGCTGCTGTTCGCTTTCCCGCTCCTGCGCCAAGTGCGCCGAGAGATTTTGCCACACACGCTCTTTCACGCCGCCGTCTACATCGGCAGGCGGCGTTTTAAGCATATCCCGGCACTCTTTGAATCGCCTCAACAATGCGGCGCATTCAGAACACGAAACCAGATGGGCTTCCATTCTTTCTTTCCACGGAGATGGAAGTTCTCCATCAAGATAAACCGAAAGCAACTGACGTTCAGGACACATTTGTTCCCTCCACTTCATTCGATAGCGGGGTCATGTTTACTGCCATCTGTATGGGTTGAATTCCCCAAGGCGAAATATTCCCCGCCTCAAATATGTTTGCAAGGCGCTCACGCGCTCTAAAAACCCGTACTTTTACGTTTCCTTCACTTATGCCAAGCGTCTTGCCGATTTCCTTATAATTAAGTTCGGCGTATTCTTTTAGAATCAGCACAACACGCAAATTTTCAGGCAACAAATTCAGGGCGTTTTGTATTTCCGCTCGTATTTCCTTTTTTAAGACCGTCATTTCACCGGTCTCTTGTACCCGCGTATCTTCTCGAAACGCCTTTTGATAGGCTTTCCGTTCCCGCTCCTTACGTTTTGCATAGTTCAACGCGGCGTTTTTTACCACTCTAATAAGCCAATACTTCGCATCATCAAGACTCGGAAAATTCATATTTTTTTCGTATAAACGAAAAAAAGCATCTTGACACAGATCTTCCGCGGCTTCTTCGCTATTAGCTATACGGTACGCTACTTTGAATAAAATAGGGAATACCGTGTTGTATAGCTTATGGAATTCTATCTGAGACAAGGGAATCTCCTGCATAGTAAACAAATAGATTTTTCATAGGTTACTGTCATATCAATCCATACGCCCATAAAGGGCGTAGCTTGCATACGCGCGGAGCGGAACGTACAGTGCGCCGGCTGCGGGTACGTTCCGCTACTCCATCCGCACCCTGTAGCGGAAGCTCCGCGATAAGGTAAGCTTGTCCGTGTATTCAAGGTCTCCGCCGACGGGCAGACCGGATGCGAGGCGGCTCACTGTAACGCCTCCTTCTTTGAGCAGATTTTGCAGGTACAGGGCGGTAGTGTCCCCTTCGACAGTGGGATTCAGGGCGAGGATCACCTCGCGTACCTTGTTTCGCTTCACCCGCTCCAAAAGCTGCCCAATGCTGAGATCGCCCGGATGTATGCCGTCAAGCGGCGCAATGAGTCCTCCCAATACATGAAAGCGCCCGTTAAACTCACGAGACTCCTCAATAATACGCACGTCCTGGGCGCGTTCAACCACGCACATTGTATGGGCGTCGCGGGTTATGTCCGCGCATATCGGGCAGGGATCAGTCTCCGTAAAGCTGCCGCATACGGAGCACCGGCGTATTGCCTCGTGCAATGACGCAAGCTGTTCCGCAAGAACGCGGGCATAGCTTACATCCGTATCAAGAATATGATAGGCAAGGCGGGATGCGCTCTTTTTACCAATGCCGGGCAGCTTTGAGAGTAAGGTAACAAGCCGGTCAATGGCGTTGAGCTCATGAACGCTCACGCCATACCCGTAAATATGGAAGAAAGCTCCTGCGCGTACGCAAGTCCGCCCATTTTGCGTCCGATAGCCTCTTTCACTCTGTTTCGTGCGTCTTCAAAAGCGGCGACAATAAGCGATTCGAGTATCTCTCTGCCGTCATCATTCACCAGTTCCGGCGCAATTCTAATCGCCTGTAGCTCAACGAGTCCGTTCAATTCGACTTCCACCATGCCGCCGCCCGATGAGCCGGTAACAACGACGGATTCAAACTGCCGCTGCATATCTCCCATCTGTTCCTGTATCTTCTGCATGTTTTTTAAGATCTCAAATGGATTTATTTGCATATCTTTCTCCTTACTCCACTATAGTTCCATTAAATATCCTCAAGACTCGTTCCACTTGAGGAGAAATGTTCCGAACAGGCGCATGGTCTTCACGAGCCGTCTCGCGCTTCTCAAGGTAGCGCTTGAAGCCTTCGCTCAAGGATTCCCGCGGCGAGTCCCCGCCAGCATGTCCGCGTTCCACAGGAGTGCCGCCAGCCTGTCCGCTCCGCGCTCCCTCGCCGTCCGCGGCGCTTCGCCCCCCCAGCGCTTCCCGCGCGCGGGCAATGACGGCGCGTAACTCAAGCGGCGATACCCATTTGTCAAGCGCGCAGAGTTTTGACACAACGGTTTCAAGCTCGAACCGCGGAGAAATAGAATAGCGTATATCGCGATACAAATCAAGAAGCACATCCAACGCGCGCTCGATTTGCTCCGCATTGAGCGCGCGCAGCACCTGTTCCGAAAAACGGGCGGGGTTGTCCGACAAAAGGGACTCCTTCCTGACGCCGGCTTTCAAGAGGAGAAGGCTATGGTAAAAACCCGCCATATCAATAACAAACTGTTCAATGGCAACGCCGGCGTTCAGCATATCGTCAAGGAGGAGCAGGGCTTTCTTCCGGTCATGTTCAATACAGGCTATTGCAAGCGCATTGAGGTTATCTATGCCCACGAGTCCCAGCTTCTCTCTGATAAACGCGGAGCGGAGATGCCCGTCTGAAAACGAAACGACCTGATCGAACAAAGTATACGCATCGCGGAGGCTGCCGGTTGATTCGCGGGCGATCCAGAACAAGGCTTCGTCTTCCGCCTGTATCCGCATCTCTTCACACGTTTTTTTGAGAATACCGGCAATGGTTTCGAGGGGGATGAGGCGGAACGCGAACTGCTGGCACCGGCTTTTAATGGTGGCAGGCACCTTGTGAAGTTCCGTTGTAGCGAAAATAAAAACGACATACGGGGGCGGTTCTTCAATAGTTTTCAGAAGGGCGTTAAACGCGCTGTTTGAGAGCATGTGCACTTCATCAATAATATATATTTTATAACGGCTCGAATTGGGGGGGAACAGAACTTCTTCTATAATTTGCCGCGCGTCATTAACGCCGGTGTTTGACGCGCCGTCTATTTCGATAACGTCGAGGCTTCGCCCTTCGGCTATTTCGCGGCAGCCGGCGCACTCGCCGCAGGGCGATGAAGTAGGACCCTTCACGCAGTTAAGGGAACGCGCAAGAATACGCGCGCTGCTCGTCTTGCCGCACCCGCGGGGTCCGGTAAAGAGGTACGCATGGGCGATACGCCCTGTTTCCAAGGAATTCTTCAGAGTAGCCGCGACAAATTCTTGACCTGCCAATTCGTCAAAGGTTTTCGGTCTTCGGCGTGTGGCGGTAACTTCGTAAGCCATGTATCCAGTATAGCATAAAAAAGCCTTGTAATCAAGATGGACACGGCGCTGCAAGCCTCCGCTGACCGTTGCTTCCTTCCGAACCTGGCGGGGTTGGGCGGCGCTTGCCCGCATGTTTCCCGATTACAAGGCTGTTATACTATAGCGGCTATCCAAAAAAATGTCAAGCGGCGGAAACGGTACGCCGCGCCCTACTGTTACAAAAACAGGCGGCGGTGAACAACGCCCCGCGCCGTTTCCGCGGGCTTGATCCCCGCCAATTCATATACAAAGCGCTTTGTAATGACCATAGCGGGCTTATCAATCTCATCCTGTACCTCCGCTACAGCGGCGCGTTTCTTGTTAGTATAGGATAGAACCACCTAGTAGCGGTATGTTCTGTGGATATAACGATTGCTTGACGGCGACTATAGAGCGTTTGTTCCGCGATGGGTTCGCAATTATAGCGTGTCTTTGAATAATGCAAACAAGGTATCATTATTCTTGATTATGCCCCTCTTAAAAGAGGCGAAATTGGAAGCGCGACTAATGCTTTCGCTGATTTTTCTCTGGAAAGCCTCTTTAAGAGCCGTATCGTTCTCTTCAAAGTATCCGTCAAGCAACTGCTGGAATGTTTGTACTTCGGCAAGTACATGGGCGCGCAGATTTTTACATTCATATTTCAATATAGCGGTTGATTCGCCGTTGTATACGGTATCAAGCAGCCGTATTGTCTCATCAACGCCGTCACGCTCTCCTATTTTGATGACCGTTACTCTTTCATACAATCCTATTGCGATACGCAGGGAGATATACGCTTCCGGATCAACTCGCGTACAGTCAAGTATCGTATTGTAACGGCTCCCCTTGACGCGATTGCAATGACCGCAACTTAGCAACAAATTGTTCCAGTCATATTTACGGGACGGATCGAATGATTGCGAAACACGATGCTCCACATGCATACTTGTAGTTCCCTTTTCTTCGCATATATAGCATTTATTGTTACAATCGTCTTTGATTATTGAGAAGACCGGCTCCTTGCGATAGTCCAACCCGGATTTAATGGTAACGCCAACGGGAAGAGGTGACTTATGCAGCTTAACCATGAGCCGTATCTTTCCTTTGCCGTTCCAGTTCCCGAAAAGAATATATCAATTCTGAAGCGGCGGCGGGAGGAATTTGCTTGAGATAGACGATAAGTTCAACAAGCTCATCGTTTTCTTCCGGTGTCCGGCGTATCTTCGCTATCAATGCTTTATACCGTTCAAACCGGCTCTTTATTTTATCAGAATACATATCCGTATTAAAATAGTATTCAACGATCCCTTCGTAGGAATAAGCGCTCAAGTCTTCCAAACGCTGTTGATGTTCCAGATCATAGATGACTGCTTTGTCAATAGAACTAATCACAAAGGGGGAATGAGTGCTTATGATAAATTGGATATTAGGAAACATACCGGTCAGGAAGGGCAGCACTTTTTTTTGTAGTTCAATATGCAGATGAGCCTCAAGTTCGTCTATCAGCACGATACCCGGCATATCATAGGCAGTATGCGCCTGATGTTCCATACGCATTATCAGTTCCATGACGATTTTAAGAAGGGCGGAATAGCCGTCTGCCATGTGCTGTAAGCTGAACGGTTCGCGGTCCGGCATGACTATATTGAAATTAAGGTCCTTCGCTTCTTTTTTTAACGCAAGAGCCGGACAGCCGTACACCTCACGCAGGGTTTGTAAAAAACGGTCAAACCATTGCGCTATGCGGGACTCGGTCGCATGGTTCCCTTCACTTGCGGCGGATAACTTCTGATAATCCAAATACAGCATGTATTGTAGAAAACCGGAGCTGAGATCCGCATCAAGGGGGACATGCGTACCGGCGTCGACTCTTTCGATTGCCTTTGCAACAGGAATGGTCAGTAACCGGTGGGCGGAAATATACACGACCAGAGTATCATTGAATACGCCGTGAACGGGTTGCCCGTCAGGAGCGTTGACATATATGCGTATAGCGCCGGCTGTTTTATTATGGGGGGAAAGAAAAGCTTCTTCGGATGTATTCATACCGTGGATTTCCGGCTTTTGTGTTCCCGTGGGATCAGAGAGATACGCGGAGCCGTCCGCGTCACGACAAAACGAGGGACGCCTCATATAATCACGCATAGTTTCAAGCAAAGTCGTTTTTCCGCTGCCATTTTTGCCGGTCAGTATAAGATGTTTGCGCTCATGTTCCGATAGTGGAATCGCTAAACCGGATACATGACGCAGCGCATCTATCATGATTTTGGTAATAAAGAGATTGTTCATAGCCGCGTCCCCTTACTATCTCTCGCGCTCGTAGCGCGAGCGGCGTCTTGATCGCGGATATGGTTTCTATAGGGGCGGGTAGCGGTCGCCATAGGTCCTCCGGTTCTTTTAGCATGATATGCCATCTATACAAGCGGGATCGGCGTTCCCTATCCTTCATAGCATGAATGATAGGAGGCGGTACACGAGCGCGTCTTTCCAAAGCCCGGCCATGCGGAATTCGCGATCACAGGGCGCATAGGTTGTGAGGAACGCCCGCATGAGCCGTTTAGACCAGCCGTCTTTGTCCCGCCCGTAGAAAGCGCCGTCCCGACAGGCGCGGATAGGCGCATCAACCGTATTCATGCTCTGTGTATCCTATCATACGCTATAAGCCGCCGCAGCTTCACGGTACGCGGGTTATACCCTCTTTGCCGTACCCCTAGAGCGCTTGTTTCATTGCCCGCTGACCACCGCTTTCTTCCGAACATGGCGGGGTTGGGCTGCGCTTGCCCGCATGTGTCCCGATTACACGACCGTTATAGGATACCTGCTATCCGAAACAATGTCAAGCTGCATATACACTACGCCGCGCTCTATCGCCGCGAAACCGGGCGGCGATGAACAACGCTCCGCGCCATTTCCGCATAGTTCCGCTTCTTTGAAAAATTTATCAAGAAATATCGAAATAGTATTGACATACTTTGCTTCTAGTGTATATAATGCTTCATAAGCGGTCTACAGATCACGTTAATTTTTTTATAGAGCGTCCATAGAAGGCTGTGATTCTTTGAAAGATTTTTGTAAAACATTTACAGAGGTCTGTAGATCACTTTAAGAGGTCTGTAAATGATTTTAAGAGGTCTGTAAATCATTTACAGAGGTCTGTAGATCATTTTAAGAGGTCTGTAAATCATTTACAGAGGTCTGTAAATGATTTTAAGAGGTCTGTAAATGTTTTACAGAGGTCTGTAGATCATTTTAAGAGGTCTGTAAAACATTTACAGAGGTCTGTAACTATGTTGGAAAAGGGAGGAGATGGAGATGGGAAAGGACTACCTTTCATTAAGCGATACGGAATTTGATAAGTGGTTCAAGTTTATGAATCAGTATGTCAACCAAAAGTGTAGCGGAAGCGAGCCGGAGTGGACGCATATTCCCGCGGCGGTGCGGACGGCGATGGACAATGTGTACGCATCATGGAGTACGGCGTACGCGCGGACCATCGGTCCCCATACGCCTGTGGACACGGAAGCGAAGAACGACATGAAAGACGAGGCGAAGAAGGCGATCCGCCCGTTTGTGAACCAATACCTGCGCTTCCCGCCGGTTACGGACGAGGACCGCACGGCGATGGGCATCCCTAACCACGACGCCACCCGTACGCCCATCGGCAAACCCAAAACCATGCCGGTCTTTAATATTGAGGTGAAGGGCATACGCCGCCTCATCGTCTCCTTCCATGACGAGGGAACCGCGAGACGCGCCATACCGGACGGCATGAACGGCGCTATTATCTCATGGGGTATCTTTGACGCATCTCCGAAAGACCCCAAGAAGCTTCCCCACACCGAACTTGCCACCCGCAGCCCCCACATCCTTGAGTTCGAGGAGGAGCAGCGGGGCAAGACCGCGTACCTCGCTATGCAGTGGCAGAACGAAACGGGCAAGCGGGGGGATTATACCGAAATACAAAGCGCGATTGTTCCCTGAGTCCGGCTAATGCGCGAAGGGAACACGGCGGAGGCGGCGTCCTGTCCCGCGTGATACTGTGAAAAGCTGCGGAATTCCGCATATTATACGGAACTATGCGTGAACCGCTCTTGATTTTTTGAACATAGTTTGTAACTATTTATAGATAAAAGGAGAAACTCATGACTAAAGATTTTGGTACGTTTGATGATGATGAGTGGCAGGAAAAGGTTGAAGATACAGCCGAATGCCCAAATTGCGGACAGGTAGCCGTCTGTGTGAACGGCTTCAATTATGAATGCCCTGATTGCGGGTATGAGTGGGACAAGGAGGAGGATGATGACGTGATAGATTTTGAAGAAGATATTATAGAAGATGAGGAGGTGATTGAAGAAGAAGATATAGATGAAGATCTATAGCAATAGATCATATAATAAAGAAGAGAAAGAGTGCAAAGTAGCGTGTGGAACGATGAAGCTACAGTGAATATTCGTACGGCGGACGGTAAGGACGACTAAATGCCCGTTTTGCAGTGGCTGGGCAGAGAGGAAGCCCTTACCGCCGCCTCCCGCGCTGTTTACCGTCTTTTGACGGAAGAAGAACGTTTCAGTTACGGCGATCCCGGTACGGGAAACCTGATAGTACAGGGCGATAATCTTGAGGCTCTGAAAGCCTTGCTGCCCTTTTATGCCGGACACGTGAAGCGCATCCGCATAGACCCGCCGTATAATACCGGAAGCGCGTTTGAGCAGTATGATGATAATAAGAAGCATACGATCTGGCTTTCCATGATGTATCCCCGTCTTGAAATGCTCAAGCAATTTCTGAGGGAGGACGGGAGTATATGGATAAGCATTGATGACGATGAAAGTCATTATTTGAAAGTTATATGCGATGAAATTTTTGGAAGAAATAATGTTGTCGCGAATGTAGTATGGCAAAAGAAACATACGCGCGCTAACGATGCAAGATACTTTAGCGATAATCATGACCATATAGTGTGTCATGCGAGACATAAGGATACGTGGCGTCCCCGTTTGTTGGAACGCGCCGAAAGCAGCTTAAAAAAGTATACAAATCCTGATAACGACCCGCGAGGAGTGCGGGCGTCTCATCCCTGTCATGTAAAAACGCCGCGTAAACAGTGTATATATCCCATAATAAGCCCCTCCGGTAAAGAATGTATGCCGCCTAAAAGTAGAAGTTGGATGACAACAAAAGAACGGATGCAGGAACTCATCAAGGATAAGAGAATCTGGTTTGGCGCTCATGGCGATGATGCCCCGCGTTCTAAAAAATTTCTATCGGAAGTAAAAGAAGGCGTTGTTCCGCTCACTATCGGGACAAGAGATGAAGTTGGAGATAATCAAGAAGCGAAAAAAGAAATCAAAGCGCTCTTTCCTGATGATCCCTTTTCCACGCCCAAACCTGAACGCCTTATACAAAGGATCCTTGCCCTTGCCGCCGCCACCGGCGATTATGTGCTTGACAGTTTTCTTGGCTCCGGCACAACCGCCGCGGTGGCTCATAAGATGGGGCGGCGGTATACCGGCGTGGAAACGGGCGAACAAGCAAAGACTCACTGCGCCGCGCGGCTCAAGCGCGTCATAGACGGCGAGCAAGGCGGCGTATCGCGAGCGGCAGGCTGGACGGGCGGCAGCGGATTCCGCTTTTTTACCTTAGGAGACGCGGTGTTTGATGACGAGCGGCGGATACAGCGGGATATATCGTTTGACCAGCTCGCCGCGCATATCTACTTCACGGAAACCAAGACGCCGCTGAACCGGCGGATATGCCGCGGACACGACGCCCATTCGCCGTTTTTAGGCGCGCATGAGGGCGCGGCGTACGCGCTGTTGTATAACGGCGTGGCAGGAGATACGCGGATAGACCGCGGGAATGTGCTGACCCATGCAACGCTCAACGCTATCCTTCGCGCAATTGACGCCGCCGCGCAAGAAAGCGGCGCGGCGATAGCATATCGCCGCCTTGTCGTGTACGGAGAAGCGACTCGGCTTTCCCGAATGAGCCTCGCCAACAACAACATTATCTTCAAACAAACGCCTTATGATATAAAGGCGTGGCGATAGGGTAGGGGAAGCGGAACACAGGCGGAGCGTATATATGCTTATACCGGTACCATGCAAGAGGGTTGTGCAATGCTACGCTTGATATTTTGAGAAATATAGTGTAACAATGATAGATATAAGGAGCGGACTATGAGCGAAGATTTTCCTGATACAACTGATTGCCCCCAATGCGGAGAAGAGGGCGCCTATTTTAACGGCTTTCAGTATGAATGTCCTGAGTGCGGGTATGAGTGGACTGAGGATGATGATGATACTGAAGAAGAAGATAGCGATGATGATGATGAAGATAGCGATGATGATCTATAGCGATGAACAGCGCGAAGAAGAAGAAGAGAAAGCGCGAAAGATAGTGCGCGGAACGATGAAGCCGCATCGAAGGTTCGTATGGCAAACGGTAAAGACGCCTTGATGCCCACGTTACAGTGGATGGGTAGAGAGGAAGACCTTGAAGCCGCCGCCCGCGCTGAATACCGTCTTTTGCTGGAAGAAGAGCGCTTCAGTTACGGCGATCCCGGTACAGGAAACCTGATAGTACAGGGCGATAACCTCGAAGCTCTGGAAGCCTTGCTGCCCTTCTATGCCGGAAAGGTGAAGTGCATCTACATAGACCCGCCGTATAATACCAGCGGCGAGTTTAAGCGTTATGACGATAATAAAGAGCATACGCGGTGGCTTTCCATGATGTATCTCCGCCTTGAAACGCTCAA
This sequence comes from Treponema sp., assembly GCA_031276815.1. GTDB lineage: Bacteria > Spirochaetota > Spirochaetia > Treponematales > Breznakiellaceae > JAIRKH01. The sequence goes on along the minus strand of JAISMJ010000063.1, from coordinate 21,536 downwards.
GCAGTTTCTGCGGGAGGACGGGGCGCTCTTTATTCAGTTAGACGATAATGAACAAGCATACATAAAAGTCATATGCGATGAGATTTTTGGACGGAATAATTTTGTCGCGCATATACTATGGCACAAAAAAAGAGGCAAGGATAACGCATCGCGGTATTTCAGTATAATGCATGACCATATTATATGTTACGCTAAACGGGCGCAATCATTGTATATCAATCGTATTGTTCTTGATGAAAATACCAGAAGCGTATATAAGAACCCTGATAATGATAAGCGCGGCGTATATAGACTACAGGGATTATGCACAAGAAAACAGTGTTGTTTTGAATTTGAATATACCATGCATGATGGCAAGAAGTTTTCACGGCGGCTATGGCTTCTCAGTCACGATACTATGAAACGGCTGGAGGCGGAAAACCGGCTTGTTGTAAAAGGAGATATTCTATACCGAAAGCTGTTTTTAAAGGAAAGCGCAAGAAGCATACCTGAAACAATGTGGATTGGACTTTCTAATAACGCTGACGCACGGGATGAACTAAAAGCCCTGTTTGGTAATGATACTCTTTGTGATACTCCTAAACCGGAATATTTACTAAAAAGAATCATAGAAGTATCCACCGCCCCCGGCGATTATGTGCTTGACAGTTTTCTTGGCTCCGGCACAACCGCCGCGGTGGCTCATAAGATGGGGCGGCGGTATATCGGCGTGGAAATAGGCGAACAGGCAAAAACCCTCTGCGCCGCGCGGCTCAAGCGCGTCATAGACGGAGAGCAAGGCGGCATATCGCAAGCGGTGGGCTGGACGGGCGGCGGCGGATTCCGCTTCTTTACCTTGGGAGGCGATGTAGTTGACAATAAGCAGCGCCTAAAGCGGGATATAGCGTTTGAACATCGCGCCGCGCCTCTCTACGCCGCCGAAACCAAGACGCCGCTGAACCGGCGGGTATGCCGCGAACATGACGCGCAGTAGCCGGTTCTGGGCGTACATGACGGCGCGGCGATAGCGTATCGCCGCCTTGTCGCGTATGGCGAAGCGATGCGGCTTCCCCAGCCGAACCTCGCCAGCAACAACATTATCGTCAAACAAACGCCTTATGATATAAAGGCGTGGTAGCATGGAACTTAAAACGTATCAGAGAAATTGGCTTCGCAACGTAGCAAAACATCCCGCTTCTTTCAAACTCCCCGCGTCAACGGATTTCTTCTATCCCGATTGTATAGTCCGGCTTCATAACGGGCGTATAGTGGTCATAGAATACAAGGGCGAACCCTATGCCACTAATCAAGACTCCAAAGAAAAAGCCGTCACCGGCGAGATATGGGAGCAACTTTCACAAGGCAAAGGGTTGTTCCTGCTTGCCGTAAAAACGAAAGACGGCGCTACGGTTGCGGAGCAAATAAAAGACAAGATCAACGGGCGGGCATAGGGCGCGTTCTCTCTATGCTTGACAAAGCGCAGGGCGCGTAGTATATTATATACGAGTATGGGGGATTCTTTATGAGCATATATGATTTTACCGTAACGGACAATAAAGGGCGAGAGATTTCACTGAATACATTCGCGGGAAAAGTGCTGCTGATAGTCAATACAGCTACGGGTTGCGGATTTACGCCGCAATATAAGGGATTGCAAAAGCTATATGAGACGTACCATGAACGCGGGTTTGAAATTCTCGATTTTCCGTGTAATCAATTTGGCAATCAAGCTCCGGGTACAGACGAAGACATCGAACAGTTTTGTACAGTAACATACAACACAACATTTCCTCGTTTTGCAAAGATAGAGGTGAATGGGAATTCCGCCGCTCCTCTGTACGCATACTTAAAATCACAGCAAAAAGGCGTGTTAACGCCGGATATCAAATGGAATTTCACTAAATTTCTGATTGATCGTAAGGGACAGGTGGCGATGCGTTTCGCTCCGGTAGATAAACCGGAACGTATTGCAAAGGACATTGAAAAGCTATTAGAAGGCGCGTCCTAATGTGTCCGGCGTATCATCGCTGGCGCCTATGCTCCTGAACCCGCGCTTCCTCGTTACGCCGCGTGTACAATGCCTTCACTCACAGGCAAGCCGCCGTGTTCGCTAATCCGTATAGATGGCGTCCATCGCTTTAACCGTACCCGCGGCGTACCTTTTTGACGAATCGCCGGTTCACGGCGCCGGTTTCAGCTTCTCCTTTCTCTTAAACCGTCTTTCTACAAAACACAGCGAAAGGGACATGGGTTCTTTGTCCCGTTACAAGACGGCTTCCTATACTTTTTTGTAGTTTTTTTCTTTATTTATACATTTATGTAGATTGCTAGTACATGAGGCGTTCCAACAGGTCAGGTTGTGGCACCGCTTCACTACGCATACATGCTTCCAGCCGCAAAGCGCGATCTGTTTTCAGAAAGGGACCGTATATGCCATGCGGAACACTATGCCTAAAAAATACGTAAGCTATCGTGGAGACAGCGCATACTACGGGGAATCGCTATACGCGCAGTTTTTAGCGGCTTCTTACCGTACGGATAATAACCGGTTGCATAGATAATTGCGGCGTCTTGCGGCGTTTCCCTACTGCATACCGGTCATGCCGTCACTCATTCACATGAAATTGGCATACTATTTGCTTTTATTATCTGTATACATTTCGTACTTGTTTAGTTACGGAGCGTATGCCATTTCCATCGCCATATGCAGGTAAAACCGGCGCGGCTCGTCCGGCGCTTGCGCGAGCGCCGCCGCCGTGTTTGAGTGCGGGCGGTATGCGGGGGGAGGGGGCGTCATATAAACGGAATTGAAAACGTGTGGAGCGTTCTGAAATAGCGTCCGGGAGGAGAAGGAGCGCGCATATCCTTGCGAAAAAATGACGTTTTTTGCAAATATCTCTTGCAAAAAACCTCATTCTCTTGTATGGTTATAAATAACGGAGGTGTTATGATAGAGTTAAAGAATGTCTGTAAATCATTCGGACATTTGGAAGTGTTGAAAAATATTAACATACGCGTCCGTGAAGGCGAGAAAGTAGCGATAATTGGACCTTCGGGATCGGGAAAAAGTACGCTCATTCGTTGTATAAACGGACTTGAAGAGTCAACAGGCGGAGAAGTATTCATCAACGGCGAACAACTGCTGCACTGTAATAAAACTATGATGGTGCGGACGTATTGCGCTATGGTGTTTCAGCAGTTTAATTTGTATCCGCATATGACTGTCCTGCAAAATATCACGCTTGCGCCAATCAAATTACAAAAAAAAAGCAAGGCGGAAGCCGAAAAAATCGCATACCACTACCTTGATGTCGTCGGTTTACGGGATAAAGCGCGCGCCTACCCCAGCACCCTGTCCGGCGGACAGCAGCAGCGCATAGCCATTGCCCGCGCGCTTGCCACGCGGCAGAGAATTCTGCTTTTTGATGAGCCGACATCCGCGCTTGATCCGGAAATGGTACAAGAGGTGCTTGACGTTATCATCAAGCTGTCCCATGAATCAATAACGATGGTCGTCGTTACCCATGAAATGGGTTTTGCCCGTCAAGTGGCGGATCGGGTTATTTTTTTAGACAAGGGCGTTTTAGTTGAAGAAGCGCCGCCCGACGAGTTTTTTAAGCATCCAAAAAATGAACGTACTCGTGCGTTCTTGAGTAAAATTATACGTTAGGAGGAATGGAATGAAAGCAGGGAAAAGAATCTTTTGTACGGCTTTAATTCTCATGGCTGTTGCTGGAGCAGTATTTGCCAGCGCTAGTGCGGAAGGGGTTGAAAAAATCCGGAAAGCGGGTGTTCTCAAAGTGGGAGTAAAATCCGATGTGCCCAGATTTGGACTACTCAATACCGCGACGAACCAATATGAAGGGATGGAGATTGAGCTTGCCGGACTTATTGCCAAAGAAATTTTGGGTGATGCGAAAAAAATCACCTTTACGCCGGTAACCGCGAAAACCAGAGGGCCGTTGCTTGATAATGGGGATATTGACCTTGTCATCGCGACGTTTACCATTACCGAGGAGAGAAAACTTACCTATAATTTCTCTACGTCCTATTACACCGATGCGGTTGGTCTTTTGGTAAAAAAATCCTCCGGTTTTACAGGACTGCAGGATATGGATGGGAAGACCATCGGCGTCGCCCAATCCGCTACGAGCCGTGCGGCAATTCAGCAAGCGGCTGATGCTCTCGGCATTACCGTCAGCTTTATGGAGTTTGCCACTTACCCTGAAATCAAAGCGGCGCTCGACTCCGGGCGTGTCGATGTATTCTCTGTAGATAAATCCATCCTGAACGGCTACCTTGATAACGAATGTGTTATTCTGCCGGATGCGTTCTCTCCGCAGGAGTACGGCGTAGCAAGCAAGCTCTCCAATAAGGAGTTGGCGACTTATGTTGAGGGGCTTATTCAGAAATGGCTTACAGACGGTACCCTTGACGGTCTCATCAAGAAATACGGTCTTTGATATGATGAGAAAGACCTCCTGCGGTAGTCCCGCGGTAGTCTTTCTGAGCAAGGTGCGCCGCCGCCTTGCTCTCTGTGGGGACGTATGAGCGGACCTTTTGCATTGTGGCGCTGGGCGCGGTTATTGGCGGAGTATTCGGTTTTTCTCGAAGGGTTTGTGGTAACGATTGCCGTTTCTCTTTCCGCTCTGCTCCTCGCCCTTGTACTCGGCATTATGTTCGGTCTTTTTTCTACCTCTTCTAAAGCCCTTTTGAAGGGTATCGCCCGTGTATATGTTGAATTTTTCCAGAACACGCCGCTTGTCATACAGGTTTTCTTTGTGTACAATGCCCTCCCTTATATCGGCGTTACGCTCGACGTGTTCAGTATCGGGGCGTTGTGCGTTGGAGTGTATCACGGCGCGTATGTCGCGGAAGTGATACGCGCGGGCATCACGTCCATTCCGAAGGGGCAAACCGAAGCGGCGCGTTCACAGGGCTTTTCCTATATTCAGTCGATGTGGTGGATAATCCTGCCGCAGACGATTACCATTGTACTGCCGCCGCTTGCCAATCAAGCGGTAAACCTCATCAAGAATACGTCGGTGCTGGCGCTCATCGCCGGAGGAGACCTCATGTACCGCGCGGATTCGTGGGCGTCAAATGGCACCTTGAGTTACGGTCCCGCCTATGTGGTAACAGGACTGCTGTATTTTCTGCTCTGTTTCCCGCTTGTATCATGGGCGCGGCGGCATGAGGTTAAAATCAAGAACCGCGATACCATTGTTCATCCTCCGGTAAACGAGGAGAAGCAGGTATGAATATGCAGGTTTTTGCCGATATTTTTACTTCCGATAATCTCCTCTTTATGTTTGCGGGTTTAAGAACTACCCTGGGTATCTCTGTCATCACCGTATGTGCAAGCATCGTGTTAGGTACCATACTAGCTTTGCTGCGGAATTACGAAAAACACGTGTTTGGCAGAATCGCCTCCATTTATATTGAAATCTTCCGCAGTACGCCGCTCCTTCTCTGGATTCTCATTTGCATATTCATGCTGCCTCTCGGAAACTACCTCATCCGCGGCGGTATAGGGCTTGCCCTGTATACTTCGTCCGTTATTGCGGAAATTGTGCGCGGAGGGCTTAACTCCATAGCAAAAGGGCAGTTTGAAGCCGCCCGCTCCCAAGGGTTCAACTTTGCCCAAACGCTCATTTATATTATTCTGCCCCAGTGTTTTGAACGCATCGTACCGTCCCTTATGAGCCAGATCATCACCACCATAAAAGACACGTCGTTTTTTGCACAGTTCGCTATTGCGGAATTCTTTTTTAACGCAAAGAACCTCATGGGCAGCATTTCCAAAGGTACGGTGGTACGCACCGCTCATATTTTTGTGCTTTACAGCTTCATTGCGCTGGTGTATTTTGCGATCAACTTCTCGCTTTCCTGTATCGTGCGTAAATTATCCAAAGATAAAGAACAGAATTTAGACGTATTTTTGGAATAGGACGGCATATATCGCTATAGTATCAAAGCCTTCAAAAACAGTATGCGAAATTTGGGCGAATGAGATGGATAGAAAAATAGATTGATAGTACATTCCCATGCCGCTGTATTGAAACGGGCGCGATTCAGCTTGAACGTATACCGCAGGGGCGGAGGCGGTCGTGGATACAGGGGCGGTAACGCTCGTGATACATGAGCGGCCGGCAATCAGTCAAAGGCTGCTGTAGAAAACACACGCGGCGGAACGTTTTTCTGTCTATGGACAGAAATTCTTTTTAAAAAAAGCGAAACAGCTATTGACATTTTTTTTGTTTTTCTATAGTATTCGTTAATCCTATGTAATTAGTATGTTATTAGGAATACTCACAGTCTAAAAGGAGAGATATATGAAGAAATTGATTGGGGTGATTGCGGTGACACTCGTGCTCGCCGCCCTCATTCAGCCGGTATTCGCCGCCCCGCAGAAAGACGGCGGTGTAAAACAACAGACGCTCAAGATCGGCGCGACGCCGGTTCCCCATGCGGAACTGCTTACTCTGATCAAGGATGATCTGAAGGCTCAAGGCGTTACGCTTGACGTCATTGAGTACAACGACTATGTACAGCCGAATGAGGCGCTTATACGCGGGGATCTTGACGCTAATTTTTTCCAGCACATTCCCTATCTTGAGTCAAATGCGGAATGGTCTGCTGCGTTGGTGTCCGCGTTTGGCGTACACATTGAACCGTTTGGTCTGTATTCAAAGAAGTATACGACCCTTGCGGATATTCCGGATGGCGCACTCATTGCTATCCCCAATGATCCGTCTAACGGCGGACGCGCCTTGCTTCTGCTTCAGGCGCATGGCGTCATTACGTTGAAAGCCGGCGCGGGTTTGGAGGCGACTGTGCTTGATATTGCTGAAAACCCGAAAAACATTCAGTTCTCTGAACTCGAAGCCGCGCAGCTTCCCCGTTCTCTGGACGATGTGGATGCGGCGACTATCAACGGCAACTACGCCTTGCAAGCGGGCTTCAATCCGCTCACCGATTCTCTTATTATTGAGGGTTCGGAATCACCGTATGTCAATATTGTGGTTGTTAAGAAAGGCGCGGAGAACGATCCCCGTATTCAGGCGCTCAAGAAATCTTTGCTTTCCCAGAAAGTCAAGGAGTATATCGCCAAGACATGGACGGACGGCAGCGTAGTAGCGATATTCTAACAGCACGGCGGGTACGGCAAGGACGGATGCTTCCGGTCTTGCCGTATATAAAAACCCATAGAAAACTATAGAAAAAAGAGACGGTATACGTACAATATGCGTATAGAAAAAGATTCTATTGGTACATTAGCGCTGGACGATGACACGGTCTACGGTATTCAGACAGCGCGGGCTATTGACAATTTCAGCTTACACTACAAAAAGACTTCTCCGCTGCTTATCAGGGCGCTGGTGATGGTAAAAAAAGCCGCGGCTCTTACCTATGCGGCGTTGGAAGAGAAAGCGGCGGGAACAGCTTCAGGCACGGCGGAACTCTACCGCGCTATTGCCGGCGCCTGTGATCGCGTTCTTGCAATGGAACACTGTGAACCGCTCTTTCCGGTGGACGCCCTGCAAGGCGGCGCCGGAACCTCAACCAACATGAACGTCAACGAAGTGCTTGCAAACCTTGCGCTTCTCTCCCTTGGAAAGCCCGCCGGCTCTTACAATATAATACACCCCATTGATCACGTGAACCGCGGGCAGTCAACGAATGATGTGTATCCGACGGCGTTGCGTATAGCTGCGATTCTGGCGCTCCGCTCTTTGAGCGAGCAATGCGCTACGCTACAGGAAAGCCTCCAGCGTAAGGAAAACGCATGGAGCGCTATAAAAAAACTGGGACGTACCGAACTCATGGATGCTGTGCCTATTACGCTGGGAGAAGAATTCGGCGCGTATGCACAGGCGGTAGGGCGGGACAGATGGCGTCTGTACAAGATAGAGGAACGGCTGCGGCAGGTAAACTTGGGCGGAACGGCTGTCGGCAACGCGGATACGGCGGAACGGCGCTACCGGTTCATGGTATACGGCATATTGCGTGAAATGACCGGCATCGGTTTAGCCGCCGCCGAGTATCCTATGGATATTACTCAGAACAACGATGTATTTGTCGAGGCGTCCGGTCTGCTCAAGGCGCTGTCGGTTAATCTTTCTAAAATAGCGGGCGATATTCGTCTTATGAACGCGGGACCGCACGGCGGCATTGGGGAGATAACCGTACAGCCCCTGCAAATGGGCAGCACCATCATGCCCGGAAAGGTGAATCCCGTTATTCCCGAAATGGTTATCCAGACCGCGATACGGGTGCAGGCGCATGACTTCGCCATTACAGCCGCCGCTTCCCGCGGAGAATTCGAACTCAACGCCTTTCTGCCCTTGATTGCGGACTCCCTTCTTGAAAGCGTCTGTTTGCTTGAACGCGCCGTCTTGTTATTCAGAACAAAATGTATTGAAACGCTGACGCCGAATGAGGAACGGTGCGCCGCTCTGCTGGAAGCGTCCGCATCGTATGCCGCTTCGCTGGTGCCGGATGTGGGATATGAGGAGGCGGAACGGATCGTGAAAGAACGGGAGAAGCGGTAAACGCCATTCCCTGTTTCCGCTCTTTCACGGCATACGCGCGGACTGCGATAGGGAGTCCCGCTTGCAACCGTAGAACCCGCCGGACCCGTTGCTACGCGAGCGCATGGGTATGCTTCGGGACAAGCCCTTTCCGGCGCGTTTTTTCCCGTTTCATGTTATAATCACGTTACGGCAATGAGGGCGCCTGAAGGTTCCGGTGATTAATTCTTTCCAATACGTGCCATCGTTGGTCCCTCATTGTCTTTTTTATGTTCATTCATTACGCCAGCCTGCGCCCTGTCTTTTCCCCTATAATGGAACGATTCGGTTCCATTCGGAAGATACGTGACGCGCATGATAGCGCGTCTTTCGCTCCCGCTTGCGCCGCTTCTTGCGAAAGCAAGCGAGAAAGCGCAACGCTCAAAAACAACCGCTTGGCAACATGAAGGCTTGTTCTTATGCTTATACGCATGAATATTAAAAGTACCGCGCTGATTTTTTCATGCGCCTCCCCCGCAGAAACGGCTCAACGCGCGTTGGAAGAAAAGGATATAAGCCCCCGCCCCTATTTTTCACCGTATGCGGATTATCTTTCAGCGCCGGACTATCCGGCGGCGGATCGCTGGGTACAGGCGCGTCCGGCTTTATCCGCCGTACCGGAGTCCGTTACGGCAGGCGTACCTTTTCCTCCGCCTCCCTTCCTCTTTACACCGTGCGCTAGTCTTTTTGTACCTCAAGTAATAATCTTTATAACACACGATATGGATTTTCTAACCCAAGTCATACTTTTTCTAACCCAAGTCATACTTTTTCTAACTTGAGTTATAACTTTTCTAACTTGAGTCATACTTTTTCTAACTTGAGTCATAACTTTTCTAACCTGAGTTATATTTTTTCTAACTCAAATCATACTTTTTCTAACTTGAGTCATAACTTTTCTAACTCAAATCATACTTTTTCTAACTTGAGTCATAACTTTTCTAACCCGAGTTATACTTTTTCTAACTCGAGTTATACTTTTTCTAACCCGAGTTATACTTTTTCTAACTCGAGTTATACTTTTTCTAACTTGAGAAATTTTTTTTCTAACCCGAGTTATACTTTTTCTAACTCGAGAAATTTTTTTTCTAACTCGAGTTATACTTTTTCTAACTCGAGAAATTTTTTCTCTAATTCAAGACATACTTTTTCTAACTCGATATATGCCTTTCGTATATCAATTAATACTCTTTCTAACTCATGTAAAAACACACGCGGGGCTGGGTTTGCGCTTTGTAACCGGACGTATCGCGGGCATATTCCCGCAAAGTATCGCGGCATCAACCGGAGCGGCTGCCGTTTCCGGAATATATAGGCGTAAGGATATCGGTATGGCGGATTATATTCCCGCAAATGACGCGAAATTTGACCAATGGCTCAAATGTATGAATCAATATGTCGAGGACAAATGCGCGGGCGCGAATCCGGCGTGGACGCGCATCCCGCAGGCGGATTGCGCGGAGACGGCAGACGTACCGCAGAGTAGCCATCTCTTGTTCAGGGAAAAACGGCGGGTCGAAGCGGGACATGGCGTACAGCGCCGCGTGATCAACATACCGTATCCGGTGAGATGCGCGGCGGCTCCATACATCTAAAACAGCGCCATGAGTTTTTGTAATGAAACTTTCCTTTGCTTTTTTCCCATTTCATATTATAATCGAATTACGGCAATGAGGGAGCTTGATGGTTCGAGCGATTAATCCGTCCCTATATGTGCCATCGTTGGTCACCCGTTGTCTTTTTCATGTTCATTCATTATAGAAGGAGAAAATGTTTATGAAAAGAACTATCATGTTGGTAAGCGCGGCGGCGCTTGTAGGCGTGTTGTTTGCTTTTGGTTCATGCGCGAAAAAGAGCGAACCGCAAGTAACGGCAAAGACGGCACAGGAAACTATTATCTTGACCATGGGATCATGGCGGACGGATGATGTTGTCCAGATGACAGCCTTGTTGGATGAGTACAAAAAAATCAAGCCCACGGTAACGATTCAGTTCCGTCCGACAAATCCGCCCGATTACAATGAAACGCTTCGGGCGCAGCTTGACAGCGGCGCGGGACCCGACCTCATGTATGCGCGGTCTTACGCTCTGGGTCAAGAATTGTTCGAGGCGGGCTATTTCGGAGACTGCTCGGATATTTCCGGCGTCAGCGAGAATTTCACCCCGTCAAACACCGCCCCGTGGCGTACGGGCGATGGGAGGATATTCGCGGTGCCTTTTGCCGCGGTCTCCCACGCGGTCTATTATAACAAAACCATATTCCAGAAAGAAGGGCTGTCCACTCCTCCCACGTGGGAAGATTTTCTTGCGCTGTGCGCTGCGCTTGCCTCGAAAGGGTACACGCCGCTTGCAAACGGCATAGCGGACGAGTGGGACATTCTCGAAGCGTTCTATTTCGGCATGTTGCCGAACTTTATAGGCGGAGCAGCGGAGCGCGCGCGGTATGAATCCGGCGAAAAGAAACTCAACGATGCAAACTTTGAGGCTTCGTTTCAAGCGATGCGCGATGTTGCGCCCTACCTCCCTCAAGGATTTGGGTCCGTAAGCTACGCCGGTTCGCAGGAGCTGTTCAACAGCCAGCAGGCGGTGATGTTTATGGACGGCTCGTGGACAGCCGGCGCATACAAAAATGCCGCCTTTGAGTGGGGAGTATTCGCCATGCCCGCGCCTCAGGGCAGGGCGACGCTCACCACGTTCCACCCCGATATGGCGATTGCCTACAATCTTTGGTTATACATAGTGTGAACAGACCCTTTTCAAAGTTATATTTGGTAATGAGAGGTTTCTGTAGTGCCGTGGCATACTAAAGTTTAATTGGTTTTGGATAACAGAACAAAATTTTTATCTTGAAGGAGAATTCGTTAGAATTCGTTTATATAGATGATTAATGTCTTACAAAAGGAGATTTTATTCAAATGAGAAAGATATTGTTTGTTATTATTTTTTTACACATAGTTCTTTTTATAAACGCTCAAAATAGAGTTAGAAATTATGAAGAACAAATATCATTTATATTTAATTTGAGCAATAAATTTACTGTATATGAAATGGGAACCATATATTATTCAGAACATTCATATAAAATGTATAAAATAACGTATAATCAATCAAATGCAAACAATAAAAAGTTCTTGATTGTCTCCGGTATACATGGAAATGAAGAAGCCCCTGTATACGCCTTAAGAGACGTCATTCTAACTTTAGATTCACAGGAGAATGCACTCAAGAATATAACTGTAGATTTTATTTATATACTAAACCCGTATGGATTTGAACATGATTCCCGGTATAATGGGAACGGACTAAATTTAAGCCTCGACTTTATAAGAGTTGAATCAAATGAGATACAAATGCTTTTGAATAGCATTAAAGACACGCAGTATACAGGAGTGTATGATTTCCATGAGCATGGAAATTCAAAAAGTTTTTTCTTGTATTATTATACAAGAAAAAACAAACAATTAGCTATAGAAATAACGGAAATGATTAAAGAGAATAATTTTACCTTAGAAAACGAATTTGTAGACGTTATATTAAAAGCGCGAGACGGATTAATTTACATACCATTGTATGCGAAATGGTATTATGAATATATACTAAGAGCGGCGACAACAGGAATATATTTTGAAAAAAGGAATGTCAAAGAGGTTTTTGTATTTGAAATACCAAAACTAGAGGATTTTTTAAATAGAAAAACAATGGCAAAAATATTGGCAAACTATTTGTTGCAAGAAGACAGAGAAACAATAGTTGAAAAAAATAGAGTGCATATAAATATAATATATATCGGAATAATAATTATTAGTATAATTTGTATTGGAATAATAATAAAAAGAAAAATTGGTAAAAGGACAAACGGCGCATAAACGAGGCCTCGTCCATTCCGATGTTCTTTACTTTTCTCTGTTGACCCCGCGTGATGCCTCAAAACAAAACCTGTTATTTGTTAATAACTTACTTTACAGCGAGTAACTATCAGCAGGAATGCCGCGACTTTCTGGCGTGGCTTGCGTCAAGAGAGGGCGCGACCATAGCCGCACGGAAGCTGCCCCTTGGCTATTTCCCCATGATCAATTTCTCAATGCAGATGGATGATCCGCATGTCAATGAATTTCTTTCATACGGTCATCTGAATGTCAGTGATAGCACAGACGTCCGTTTTGTGTGGCCGAGATTCCTTGAGCTGTACGAGCCGATGAATCGGGCTGTGATTCAGGTAATCAACGGTGAGACAACCCCGCAACAGGCTGCGGATTCCATGGAAACAGCCGCCGCCGCGTTACGGGCGAAATTTTAGAAAAGAAACCGGCTCCGGGCGGAAGTACTATCCGCCCACCCTTCCCGCGCTTGCGTACAGACACGAGGCGTATGCGCCTCCTCTTGTGAAAAAAATACCCTTGTGGTATCATTTCGAGAATGAATTGGGTTAAACAAGATATACCGCAGGAACTCGTCCGTGAAATCGCCGCAAAATATGCCTGCGATCCGCTTATCGCATCTATTCTCGTGCGGAGAGGGCTTATCAGCGGGGAAGATATACGCTATTTTTTGGAAGACGATCCGCGCTACCTCCACAATGCGTTTGAATTGCCGAATATGGAAGACGCCGTTGACCGTATCCTTGCCGCAAAAGAGGAAGGAGAGAACATACTCGTTTTCGGGGACCGCGATGTTGACGGCATAACGAGTACGGCGATGGTGGTGGGCTATCTCCGCCGGCTCGGTATGGATGTAACATGGCGGCTTCCCCGCGGCGATGAACCCTACGGGCTGTCGATACCGGCGGTTGAGGAGTTCGCGTCCGGTTCGGGAAAGCTTATCATCACGGTAGACTGCGGCGTTTCAAACGTTGCGGAAGTTAAACGGGCGAATGAACTCGGCGTTGACGTCATCATAACGGATCACCACAATCCCCAAGATGACCTTCCCGCCGCCCTTGCAATCGTAAACCCTAAACTAAAAGACTCGCGCTACCCGTTTCGGGACTTGGCAGGCTGCGGCGTTGCCTATAAACTCGTCTCCGCGCTCCGGTTTGCCCTTAAAAGCCGGATGTATGGACAATCGATCTGCCTTTTCAATACCCATCCGGTAAACGGCGCATACATCATAGAGATAGCGAAACTGCGTAATCTCGCGGTCATTGACCGGATTACTGAGACCGTGGTGCCGGATATGGTTGATATTGCCCGGACGCGCATCCCTTCCTTCCTTGAGGGGCAGCAAATTCTCGTATGGGATGAACGCCGGCAGAAACTCGCGCTGTCAAAGATTTTCGGCAAGACCGTTGATATGCAGATAGTTGACATAGCGGATGAAATTGGAAAGGAAATCCCCCAGACCGCGGGAAAAAGCCTCCTGCGTCTTAAAGAACTATCGAGTTTCGCCCGCTACTCAAGCGGCGATAGCGGCGAGCTTGACGTGTTTATCACGCTTTTTACTTCGTTCATCCAAAAACGGGAGCGGCATTTTACGGAGGAAGATGTATCGGATTTGCAGCTTGCCTGCCTTGGAACCATTGCGGACATCATGCCGCTTGTCAATGAAAACCGCATCATCATAAGGGCGGGACTTATGGATATGCAGAAGAAGCCCCGCAGCGGGCTTTCGGACCTGCTTATCAAACTCGATCTCGCCGCGCGGCGCATTACCGCGCATACGCTTTCATGGACGGTATGTCCCGCCGTTAATGCGGCGGGGCGCATGGGCAGCCCTGAAAAAGCGGCGCAGCTCCTGCTGGAAGAGCAGAGCGGCGTACGGTTCTCGCTTGCCAATGAGATTTATACTATGAACGAGGAACGCAAGCGGCTCGGCGCGGAAATTTGGACGTTTGTAGAACCAATGGCGGCGAAAAATCTCGCTGAATTTAACAACATGTTCGCGGTCGCCTATGGAAAAGAGATTTTTCGCGGCGTTACGGGCATCATGGCAAACCGCATGAATTCCTTTTTCAAGACGCCTTCGCTTGCCGCGTCTTTTAGCGATGATACGGTAACAGGTTCGCTACGCTCCGCGCGCGGCGGGTACGATCTTACCCCGCTTCTGGATCAATGCGCGGACCTCTTCATCGACAGAGGCGGACATGACCATGCGGCGGGATTCAGTATGGATAAACGGTATTGGGAACCTTTTCTGGAACGTCTCAAGACAATAGCCCAAACAATCGAATATTCGACGCATGGCGCTGATGTACAAGACAGTACCGTTACTGTGGATGCGGAACTGCCCCTTTCCTACCTCACGCCCGATATTTTCAAAGTGATCGACCGGTTGGAGCCGTTTGGCGCGGGAAACGACCAGCTCACCTTTATAACGCGGAAGATGAAAGTACAAGACATTCAATTTATCGGCAAGAACGGTGCGAATCACGTTAGAATAACGCTTGATACGGGTAAATATAAGTGGCCCGCAGTCTATTGGAATGCGGCGGAACGGGTGAAAAGAGACTTTGATGTGAACGATGCGGTTGATGCGGCGTTCCACCTCAACAGAAATTGGTATAACGGAATGGAAACGCCGCAAATGGTGCTGCTTGATGTGAAGCGGAGTGAAAAACAACACAGAACAGCGCCCGCCGGCGCTTAAAAGGAGCGCTTATGAAAAAAAGTATAACGAACCTTTGTATGCTCCTGTGCTTCATAAGCTCCGCATCGCCGCTTGCGGGACAGACGCCCCACTTTAAGGCGGCGGTTATTCCCGCAAATCTCCTGCCCGGTGAACCGGTGAGCGTCGCGATTGCGGGGGCAAGCGGAAAGAATATGCGGCTTTCACTGGTGAACAAGCAAGGGCGGCTTGCGCGCGCGGTGTTTTGGATGCTGTCGCCGCGGGCGTTCATTGAGGGCAATATCGTACAAGCCGCGCTTGTTACCGTACCCGTAACCGCATCTTCGGGAGATGCGGCGCTGCGTATAGAGAACGGAGATGCGGTTATCAAAGAAATCGCCGTTACTATCGGCACACGGGAATTTGCATCGGAAGTGATTGCGCTTGACGAGCGGAATACCGAAATACGTTCCGTAACCACCGCAAAAAAAATCCAACAGGCGAACAAGCTGTTGTCCATACTGTCGCATACCGGCACGGATATATACGCAACCACGGCGTTTGTCCCTCCGGTACCGGCGCATACGAGGCGCACGAGTTTCTTCGGCGACCGCCGTGTGTACACGTACACTACCGGAGAAACCGATGCCGCAATACATGCGGGCATTGATTACGGCGTTCCAACCGGTACGCTCGTGCGCTCTTCTGCGGATGGCAAGGTGGCGCTCGCGGAATATAGGGAAGTTACCGGCTATTCGGTCGTCATAGAGCATTTGCCCGGAGTGTATTCCCTCTATTACCATATGAGTAAACTTGCGGTAAAACAAGGGGCGGTTGTCAAAAAAGGGTACGTTTTAGGCGAATCGGGCGCTACGGGACTTGCCACAGGTCCTCATTTGCACTGGGAAATACGAGTGGCGGGCGAAAATACCGATCCCGATATATGTTCCATGCGCCCAATCTTTGATCGGGATGCCTTATTAGCTAAATTAGAAGGATGAGATTGGATATTTAAGAAATGCCGTTAGGGACAAGGGTATACCGGCGCGGACGTTGCGGTTGAGAGATGGATCGTGATGAGAACGCGCTATACATATACTACGGTCGGCTAGACCGAAGCCCGCCGTTGGCGGGAAGCCTGTGGATACGGTGGCGCCGGCTGCCGGCATTGCCGGTAGTGAACCGGACGTAGATGAAGCAGGAAATAAACTTCAAACCGTTGCTCTGAAACAGTGAGTAGATTTGAGTATGTTTTTATAAGGCAGGTTACATTATGCGTATTACTACAAAATTTGGCGGTGAAATTGACGTTGACGATCAGCAAAAACTCTTTTTTCCAAAAGGACTTTTTGGGTTTGAACACTGTACCGGATTCGTTCTCTTTGACGCCGAAAGATCTCCGTTTTACTATTTTCAATCTCTGGATGACAAAGATCTCTGTTTTATCCTGATCGATCCGTTCCTGTTCAGACCCGATTATGAGGCTAATATAACTCAAGAAGAAATGGACGTTATTGGAATGCGGGAACCGGAACAGGCGGTAGTTTTTGCCATTGTAACGATTCCGTCTAATGACGGCGCAATAACGGCGAATCTTCAGGGACCGCTCGTTATCAACAAAGCAACGAAACAGGGCTGCCAAGTTGTACTGACCGATCCCCGCTGGAAAATCAAGCACGATATTATTGCTGAATTGCATACCGAAATTCGGCAAGAGGATAGATAATGCTGATACTGTCTCGGAAAGTCAACGAAAAGATCATGATAGGAGAGGACATCTCAATCTCAATCATAGAAATCAAGGGCGATCAGATACGGATAGGCGTGGATGCGCCTCGAAGCGTTAAGATTTTTAGACAGGAAGTCTTCTCCGAGATCAAAGCCGCTAATAAAGCGGCGTCCGAAACGGGAACCGCACTGCCGGATCTGCCGAACCTAGCCGCATTGAGAAAGAAACCGCATGAGGCTTGACATCTGAACATTCAAGCGCGGGCGCGGACGCACTGAACGAGCCGGTATCATATACTCGCTTTCCTTAAAATCATCCTTTTGCTATGCGCTAACAGGGACGCGGCTCAATGAGAAGGGCGTATTTTCACCGCATATACTTCAAACGTATCGCCCAAACCGAATAAGCGGCTTATTGCAAGAAGAAAACGGTAGACTACGCCGCGCCGGACGCCCTTTCCGCCCATAACGAGTTTTCCAACAACCGGAAACCGTTCAGGATGATGACCGGTAATGACGATTTTCTTGAGAGCAAAACCAAACGGTTTTAGAATGGCGCGGACTTTTGACGGACTCCAGAGCGTGTAATGATCCTGCGGGCTTTTTTCAAGAAAGATGCGTTGCGCTCTCACGGTTCCCCTCGCGGAAACCCCCTCAAACGAAGGCGTTGAAAACGCCAAAACGCCGCCCTTTTTAAGCAGCCTATTGATCGCAGACAGTACCGCGCCGGTATGTTCAAAATGCTCAATCACATACCAAAGCGAAATAACGTCAAACTGCCCGTCTGAAAAGGGCGCGGTATCACACGATAAGGGAAAATACCCGTGAAAACAGGGTATTCCAAGTTCATGGTTCACATACGAGACCGCATCTTCCGCGGCTTCAAGCCCTACCGGAGCAAACCCTTCTGACTTCGCGGCAGCCAGAAACGGACCATACGCGCAGCCTATGTCCAGCAAATGAAGCTTCCCCTTGTCCGCGCTTTTGGCTAAACGTCCATGCGTGCGTATGATTGAAACAATATGGGAAAGCCGCCTCTTGCCCGCCTGTACCAAATTCGGGAAATCTTCAATATACGTTTTACCGTATTGCTTTTTGTAAAAGTCGAAAAAATAGTCTTTTGCATATTCAACCGGCGGAGGCGATACACGGCTCATGTAGGTAATGCCGCAGACCGGACAGATGCGGTAAGTGCGGTCATGGAAACGGGCAAGAGCGGCGCTACCGGCGCGGACGCCGTCGCGGGCGCCGCATACGGGACAGTCTGCCGCGTGTATGGAAACGGCATTGAGAAGTTGGGCGAGTTCCTTGGTACCATCGCCGTTCTGATTGCCGGCGGTTTCAATATCATCGCGTTCAATGCCGTATACGGCGGAAACAATCCGGCATTGCGCCTGTATTGACGCGAGCGTATCCGCCGTCAGCTGCAGAGTTTTAAGATAGCGGATACCCTTCTTCCCGCATCCAGCCGTGCGAAAACCCGCATTGCGGGCGAGTTTTTCATGGTACGCCGTAGGCGACACGAGCAGTACCGGCACGCGGGCGTACAGGCTTTCAAATGCGGTAAGCCCGAAATGCGTAACCACTAAATCGTATTCGGCAAGACGTCCGCTCAAATTAGGGATATGATCCGCAACGGTTATATGTTTATCCATCAGCGCCGCTTTGCGCGTATCCGCGATCCGGTTCAATGCGCCAAAAACAGCCGTAACTTCAAGACCGCCCTGCGCCGCAAGCGCCAATGCCGCGGGCGCAGTAAGCCCCGCCGCATCTTCCGCGCCGAATGTGATAAGAACGCGGCGCTGTTTCTCACACGTCGTTCTCGTGAAACTGTCCGGCACCCCGTCTTTCGGCGCATATGTGCGCGGTATATCCCACGCGGGACGCCGAGCGCCGGAGAAGCGCAGGAGAGCGGGTATATATCTATTGGGATGTCTCTTTTCAAGATTCGGCAGAATATCTATGAGAAAATCACACTCGTTCCTACAAGAACCGCCTTCATCTATGCCGATAACCGGACCGCGGCGCCGCCAGATGAGAAACTCGTCTTGTGATGTTCTGAAACGATCGAGGACAATGAACGCGCACTCATCCGGCAGAGCATCCGCAGGGGTGTAGATACGCGCATCCCTGCCCAGAGAGCGCAGTTCTTCTGCCAGCGCGGTACAGCGGGACAGATGACCGCCGCCGCGTCCTTTTTCATACGAAGGGACAATGAGGATAGGTTTCATATCGTCTTCTGTACCGCTCTATACGCCGCAATGATACACGCGCCGGTGAAGCGCTGTTCCCGATCGACATGCGAAAGCGCGCGGTACACCGTCAACGCCCGCTCGTAGTCTTCCCGCGTGTCAATAGTAAGGCGCATATCCGGCGCTTGCCAGATACGGGGCGCTAACGGTCTGTGCAGCCGGAACTGTTCGGGGTGGCTGTACAGGTAGGGGCAGACATGCTCCCGCTCGGCATGTAACGCGGCTTCCCGTTCCGCGCGGAGCAGGGCTTCAGCCGCTACGGACTCAACGCCCGCTCCGTAAGGCAGTCCCGCATACCCCGCATAATCGGCGTTGAGGCTGTACGCTTCTTGGTTAATCAAGAACGCCGCGTCCGCAAACACAAACGGATTATCGCCCGTTGCGCGAATCACCCGGTCAATAGAACATCGCCGTATTGCATCGCAGTACCGCGAGAGAACATCTTCCTTTGAACCGGCGCATACCTCGAAACCAGCCCGTTCCGCAAGGGGCGTGAACGCGGCAACGCAGTCCGGCGGACAGGCGAGTATATGCTTGTCGCAGGAAACGGTTTTTAAGGCGTCCATTACCCTGAATATGATTGGTTCATCGTCCCGCCCGCCGTCTTCCGCGCCGTACAAAGTCAGCAACGCCTTATTGGGCAGCCTCGTTGAATCAAGGCGGGCTTGTAATACTACCGCAGTTATCATTATGTACCTTGTCGGTTCGTTTCTCCCGCCTGATTAGCCTGACGTTTCGTTGAGGCATGAATGGGACGCCGGTTTACGCTTGTTTCTCCCGCCTGCTTATGCGGATCGTAGCGAAGAGGAGTACCGCAGCCTGAATATATGACGAGGTTTCAAACTGGAGTCCTGTTGTAAGCATGGCGGATCGCGCGCCTTGTTCTAAAGCGGCATAGACAAGCGCCGCCGGAATCAGGAGCAGGGGACGGTTACGGACAATGAGCGCAACGGCTAGGGCGTTCCAGCCGAGTCCGCCTGAGAATCCTACGTGGCAACGTCCATACGTGCCGGCTACGGCAAAGAAACCCGCAAGACCGGAAAGCGCGCCGGAGAGCGTCATCGAAGGTATCCAGTAACGGCTTGTTCCTATGCCAGCGTAATGGGCGAAAGCAGGAGCGGACCCTGCGATTGTGAGCCGGTACCCGAATATAGTGTTGTTGACAACGAAATGTCCGGCAATAACCAAGAGCAGCGAGATAATACATGAAACCGAGAGATTCGACGGCGGCAAAATATGGAAGAGCAGAGGAACGGCTTTTGTCGCAAGGAGGTTGCCGGCTGGATCGCGGAGCGGTCCGGCAAGAAGATAGTCCGCAACCGGGGTAAGTGCGCCGGATAACAGGAAGCTGGTGATGACTTCATGCGCGCCGATGGTTTTCTTGAGAACGCCCGATATACAGCCCATACCGCCTCCGGTTATGAGCGCGATAAGTGCCGCAGCCCACAGGCTCATACCCGCCGCATGAGGCAGGTTCAGGAGTACGAGCGCCGAGGTAAGACCGCCGAGGTAAATCTGCCCTTCGCCCCCAAGGTTGAAACAACCTGAATGAAACGCCGCGGCGGCGCCAAGCGCCGCGGTAAGAAGCAGGCTAACGGCGTCAAGCGTGTTGCCGCTGAACCATGGCCCGTTCCATGGTCCTATAAAGAACGCATGTACTACGGGTACAGAGGCGGCGGCAATACGCATACACAGGATAAAAAGGGCTATACATACAAAAAGAATAATAAGACGTGAAACGCCATAATTCCGCTTCATGTTTGAAAAAGCATTATGTCAGAAGAAAGCGTTTTATGCAAGTTCACGATGGAGCAATGGCGCGGCTCGATGCGTTGCGGAAAACAACAGATTAAGATTACCGGGGGGTTTTTTCCATATCTCCGGCAGAAAATCATCTATAATATTCGCTGGAATAGCCCTATTCTTTCAGTTCCTGACAGTACTATTCGGTAAGCCGCAAGGTATGCGAACCCTCTACGAACTATCGCAGGTCATTGATGATCCTGTGAACAAAAAGCCGCGTATGATCCATCATACCCTATTTTCTGTACACGGCGTCTTTTGCGCGAACCCTCGCCATCGCTAGAGAGCGTTCGCTCCACACTGAGTAATCACAAAAAAGCGTAACACTACTGCTTGACAAAAATTATCCGCTATTATAGAATGAATGTCATCTAAAACAACCGGCTTTAGACGCCTATAAAAGTAAGGAGCAGCTATCAACATGTCTAGTATAATCGCTAAGAGCGCGGACATTGGGCGTAATAAAAATCACCACTATTGCCCATTAAAATCAGCGAGCCCCCCCCCCCCCCCATTGTCTTAAAAAGCTTTTATATACCGGCTCCTTTCTTCATTTCTTACTCGTCTCTAAACGGGTTTCGTACCCTTTATATATTTTTTCTCTCTTGGTTCTTTATCTTTTTTTATAGGAGGTTGCTATGGCAATCATCAACGCGGTAAA
>JAISMJ010000033.1 GCA_031276815.1 Treponema sp. | reverse complement strand
CAAGAGGTAGTAAGGTAGTTATTCCTTCCAAGCGTAGCCGGAAAGTGGTAAGGACTTATGACAGAGAGCGGTATAAGAAGCGCCATCGTATAGAGAATGTATTTCGGTGGCTTAAACAGTGGAGAGGTATTGCTACCCGCTATGCTCAACGCTCTGATTCCTTTCTTGCCGCTCTCTATCTCAGATTTATCTCCCTCTCCTTTTGACGACACCACCTAGGATAATCGCCTACAGATCACCCGCTATAGCCGATGAGTCATAAGAAAAGGGAGGCGGGGGATCGCCGCTATGGGAAAGGCGGCTGCATTGTACCCAATGCCGTTTCAACCAGCTTTTCATGGCTATAGGTTCATTATGATCGGAACGACGAATAAAAGAGCAAAGTATAGGTAAAAACTTTTATTGACTCGGCTTATGCGGATACTGTAGTATATTGATATGCCTATAACAAATATTCTTATAGTTGATGATCATCCTTTATTCAGTATGGGGCTTGCCTCGTTAATAGAAAGCCGCCCTATGTATCATGTCGTTGGGTCCGCGAAGAATTGTTCTGAGGCGATGGAAATCATACGCGAGAACAAGCCCCATCTGGTGGTGCTTGATCTTGATTTGGGCGATGAAAACGGCATGGATTTGATCCCCGCAATAAAAGCCGCGGACGCCGGCATCGCTATTCTGGTGCTTTCGATGCACGATGAGCGGTATTATTCTGAGCGTATCTTGAGTATGGGCGCGCAGGGCTACATTATGAAAGACGAAGCTCCGAACAAGGTGCTTGACGCCATCAAAATTGTTCTTACAGGCAAAATGTATTTAAGCGAAGTCGAACATACGCGCATAGTCGAGGCGCTTAATACCGAAAATCTTACGCATAATCGGGACAAATTTGCATGCGTACACAAGCTTTCCAATCGGCAGCTTCAGATTTTCACGCTTATCGGCAAAGGATTTGGAACCATAGAAATAGCGAACAAGCTCAATTTAAGCACAAAAACTGTAGACACCCATAAAGAAAACATCAAATTCAAGCTTCATTGCAACACGTCTTATGAATTGCGCCAGCTTGCGGTTGAATGGGCGAGCGTAACGCGGTAGTCTCCATTGACAATTTTCTCAAGACGCCGTATGATACAGGGCAATGGACTTTTTTGATCATCTGCAAATAATAACTGAGCGGTTTCTCAGCAAACGTACCATGATACGGCGGATAAAACGGGAGAAACAGCGGAACAAGAACTTCATACTTGACTGGATAGAGGCGTTTATTTGGGCGGTATGCGTAGTACTCATCATAAACCAGTATCTTTTTCAGGCGTATGAGATACCTTCCGGTTCAATGATCGATACGTTGCAGATCCGCGATAGGATATTCGTCAATAAACTCGTGTTTGGACCCGAATTGCTGCCCGGTCTTGCTAAAATTCCAAGCCCTATCAAGCCGAAACGGGAAGACATTATTATTTTTGAAAATCCCTCGTACCTTTCACGCGGAACGGCGTTTGATATTGCCGGGCGTATCATCTACATGCTCACGGTGTCGCTGGTCGATATTGACCGCGATGAAAACGGCGAACCCAAGGCGCATTTCCTGATAAAGCGCGCCGCCGGTATAGAAAAAGATTGGTTTAAGATGCGGAACGGCGATTTCTATATCCGGTTTGCCGGCACGGACACGTGGCTTTCAGAGGAAGAGTACAACAAAGCCATAGGACGCGCCCATCGTTTGAACCGTTTAATGACGCGGGAGGATTACCCTGTGTTAATAGCCGCAGGCAAGGCTGCGGCATATACGGACTTGAACATGAATCCCCCCCAACGGCTGCTTGAGGAAGCCGCTGATGTCGGCGGTATGCGTAATCCCGATTATCTTGCCTATGATCGGGCGCGGCTTGCGGTGTTACGTGCGGCTCAACCCGATGACGTCCGGTACCGGACGCTTTTGAGCCGCTATGATTTAGGCTGGTATGTACCGGAAGGCAGGATTTTCCCGCTGGGAGATAACCGCGACAATTCGCGGGACGGGCGCTATTTTGGTCCTGTACGCGCAGATAAAGTTCTGGGACAGGGCGCGTTTATCTATTGGCCCCTTGCCCGTCTAGGGATTATCCGGTAAGCAGCGGACTATGCGTAAACAGTTATCCTATTCGTATGGAGAAGGAAAGAAACTCTGGCGGCGGATACGCCTTATGTTACTCTATATAGCGGCTTTTTTTACTATTTACGCCTGTTTTACTTCTTTTGTTTTTTCAATGAGAGTTACGATGAGCGCTAGTATGCAGCCCGGCATACGCGCGAAAGATCATTTCATTTTTTCCTCGTATGACTTTTACACGCCCACCCTACAGAGGGGAAGCATCGTGCTTGCCGCTATGGGAGAGGAAGACGACCGCGCTCTACTTATGAAATTTTTTGACGCTTTTATCCGTTTCTGGACGTTTCAACGTATCAGCGTGAGCGCGAGAGAAGATTTTTTTTACTTAAAACGGGTCATCGCCCTACCCGGCGATGAGGTGTCCATGACTAATTTTGTCGCCCGTATTAAGCGAAAGGACAGCCCTTACCATGTTACCGAGTTTGAAGTGTCCGAACAGCATTACGAGGTGATAATCCCTCAGGTACCCGCGCTTTGGGACGCATCGCTTCCTTTTTCCGGTAGTATCGAGCCGTTTATTCTGGGTGAAGACGAATACTTTCTCCTTTCCGACGACCGGAACAATACCAACGATTCGAGAACGTGGGGACCGGTACCGCTGAAACGGATCATAGGCGCGGCGCTTTTCCGGTATTGGCCCCTTACCCGTATGGGAAAACCATAACGATAATCACGCAAAGGAGAGATGAGGGTGAGATCGCCGAAAGAAATAAGCATAGACGCCAAAATCATTGAAACCATTGAGAGTTTCAAGCTTTCGGGTAAGAAGGCTGCGGAGATTGCGAAGCTGGTCATTGAGGACGATGAGATTCAGGCTATTCAGGAATACGGCAATGTTGTTTCGATAAAACGCTTAAGTTACAACGATCATGGTCCTGTTCATATGAGAACCGTCGTTCTCAACGCCCTCATCATGCTGAAGATTTTACGGGAAGCGAATGTCAAGACGAGTCTGGAATCTGAGGAAGCCGGTACATTTGAAGACAGCCTTATCGCGGTCATGCTCGCCGGTTTTCTCCATGATATAGGTATGAGCGTGGGACGTCAGGATCACGAGATGCACAGCGCATACATGGCGTTCTCTATGCTTGACCG
>JAISMJ010000013.1 GCA_031276815.1 Treponema sp. | reverse complement strand
AGTTATTTAGGTTGACTAATAATTTATATGATGCTTGTTTAGAGGGCGATGCTAAATTAAATGAGTATTTTAAGGAAGTAATTCGCGCTACTGTCAATTATGTACAGTTCCATTTTACGACTGAAGAAAAAATTATGAAGCATATAGACTATTCGGGCTTTGCGGCGCATAAAAAAGAACATGAAGCTTTTGTCAAAAAAGTACTTGAGAATGTAAAAGCCTTTGAAGAAGGGCATAATTTTGTACCCAACGCTTTTGTACGGTTTTTGCGTGATTGGATACTTACTCATATTGCTGTTACAGACAGAAAATACAGCGCATACATTATCGATCTGAAAAAAAGAGGCGTCTTAATAGGCGCTTTTACCAACCTTACAGATAGTACATCGTAAGTACAGAATTAATTCTGCTCGGAGTGTAATTATTGAGTCCTTGAGCGGGGTTAATTCTGTTCAGAGAGTAATTATCGGGTACTTGAGCAGAATAATCGAAGTTATGAACTAAATAATTGGAGTTCCGAGCATAGATAAGCGAATTTCTGAACTAGAAAACTAGTTTTCAGAGCCAGAAAATTAATTTTCTGAACTATAAAATTGATTTTCCGCTCCAGAAAACTAGTTTTTCGAGACAGAAAATTGATTTTCCACACTAGAAAATTAGTTTTCTGAACGAGAAAATTGGTTTTCCAAGTCAGAAAACTAGTTTTCCAAATTATACAATTGGCTTTCCAAGCCGGAAAATTGATTTTCTGAACGGGATAATCCGGCTCCGAAACCGGCGCGGGACTTGTCATAAAAATCAAACTAAACGGTAAAGAAAGGGGAAAGAACTATGACTAATCAGAATATTACAGCCCGTCTGGATCATACGCTGCTCAAAGCAACGGCGGCATGGGATGAAATCAAAACGCTCTGTAACGAGGCTCTTGAGTACAAAACCGCGTCCGCGTGCATCCCTCCCTGCTATGTAAAACGGGCGCGCGATGCGTTTCCGGACCTCACTGTCTGTACGGTTATCGGCTTTCCGTTGGGGTACAGTACCGTTCAGGCGAAAATAGCGGAAACCGAAACCGCGCTGGCGGACGGCGCATCGGAAATCGACATGGTTATCAATATCGCGCTGCTCAAAAGCGGCTGTTTCGGCATGGTAGAAGATGAAATCAGCCGGATACGGAAGACCGCCGGAGACGCGCTCCTCAAGGTAATCGTAGAAACGTGCTATCTCACCGAAGAAGAAAAAATCCATATATGCGGCATTGTTACCCGCGCGGGCGCGGACTACATTAAGACCTCAACGGGTTTCGGCGGCGCGGGCGCGGCGCTGGAAGATATTGCGCTTTTCAAGAAGCATATAGGAAAGCGGGTGAAGATAAAGGCCGCAGGCGGCATAAAAACGCGGGAAGCCATGATCGCCTTCCTCGAAGCCGGATGCAGCCGTATCGGTTCAAGTTCCGCTGTACAAGCGTTTAGTCGCCAATCCTGATCGAATCAAACCACGCGGTATTGTACAGTTCCAACGCCTCGCCGAGGTCGTCTTTTAACTCGGTGTTCGCCAAATCCGCCGCTTGGTAATACGGCGTACCGTTCTGGTATTGACGGGCGGGGATATTCGCGGTAGCCGGAAACCCGAAATAATCGGCGAATTCCGCGTAAATCTCCGGTCTGTGGATAAAGTCGATGAATTTGTACGCAAGGTCAAGATTCCGCGCCCCTTTCAGGATGCACATGCTGTCGATGTAGGCGGGACCTCCCTGCTCCGGAATGAAAAATACGGTACTGTCTTTTAATTCCTCATTACCGGCGATTTCTTCAAACACCACTTCCGCATACCCTTGCACAACCCAGAAATCGCCGTTGGCAAAGCCTTTTCCAAACGCTTCGGCGTCAAATTTGACGAGGTTCGGTTTCCACGAATCGTTTATCAGGTTCTTCGCGGCTTCAATTTCGGCGGGATCCTTCGTATTGACCGAATAGCCAAGAGACACGAGCGCGTCTCCCATGACTTCCCGCATATCGTCCAGCATGGTCATGCGCCCTTTAAGATCGGTACGAGCGAATATATTCCATGAGCGTTCAAAATCCGGCACCTTCGCCGTATTGACCGCTACGCCCGCCGCCCCCCAGTAATAGGGAACGCTGTACTCCATGTCCGGATCGTACGTCGCTTTTTGAAGCACCAGCGGATCGATATTGCCGAGATTTGACAGTTTTGACGTGTCGATTTTCTCAAGCATACCTTGATTCGCCATGATGGACACGTAATCGCCCGAAGGGAACACGATATCGTAGCCGCTGCCGCCCGCTTGAATCTTGGCGTACATGTCCTCATTTGAGGCAAACTCATCATACACCACCGTAACGCCATACTCCGCCTCAAACTTCCGGATAACCGAGTCGGGCGTGTAATACGTCCAGTTGTAAATGTAGAGCTTGCCCGCCGTCTCTTCCACGCGAGCCGGCGCCGCGCCGTCCTTTTTCTGACAGCTTGTCAAAACCGCTATAACGGCGACAAGCAGAACCCCAATTTTTTTCATGTCTACTCCTATGAATGCGGCATGGTACCGCATGTAACTATGAAAGCGAACCAACGGTTCTTCTTCTTGGGTAAGAATTACGAAGATACTAGATCATGTGCGTTTCTTTATGCAAGAGGACGAGTGAAAGAAAGCGGGCGATTTCGAAGAAAGCGGACGGTTTCGCCGCAAAAACAGGTTTTTTCACAGGATTTTTTCAGCGGCAACGCCTTGAGCCGTATCGCCGCCCCCGCGCCGGAGCGAGTTTTGGGCATGTCCGGCGTGTTCAAAAACGGGCGAGTATGATACGATAACGCCATGAGCGCGGAACCGGGGTTATTCCCCTGTGAACATAACGGGCGTTATGCGGACAATGCGACCATTGACAAAATCTTCACTTCTAACTAAAGTAAAAAAGAAATGGCGCTTATCGGTATAAAAACAGTTAATAGAAATTATCATTCGTTGTTTGAGAAGAACGTACCGCAAAAGGAAAAAATCGTCCCCGTCCCTGCGCGAAACGAACAAAAACCCAGCCACATAAACCGTCGCGCAAGTGAACCCCTCCAACTGAAGGTACCGTGAGTATATGAAACGTCGACTCGCGTGGGGAAGGATAGGGGTTTTCCCCTTGATGCTTGTATTCATGTTCTTTTTTTCCTCATGTGGTACGAGGGCTGAATCGGTGCTTAATATAACCGTACAAGAGGCGAGAAAGCATTTGATGACGGGCAGTATAGACTTCATTCTGAAAGCGAAACCGGAAAAGATGGGGGAGATAGCCCGTATTCATTCTTCCGCCCCTTTTTATGCGGGTTTATTGGTGAAAACCGAAGAAGATGCGCCAAAGTTGCGGACGATCGCCCTTTTTACAGCGGCGCTTTCTTCTCCTTCAAAACAGGTACAGGAAGCCGCCGCGCTTGAACTCATTGATTTTATACACGATGATCCGAGTCATGCCGCGGATATTCTTGCCATGACAAGCAGCCTTGAACCATCCATGCTGAAAGCGGCTGTTCTGTATGGTACCGGCGATCTGATCGGGGCGCGGGACGCCGCATCCGGTGAACACCCGTGGGACAGGGCGTTGTATCTCCTCTCATCAGTTAAAACAGGCGGAGCCGTTTCACAGGAATTATTCCAATTTTTGCTTACCGAGACCATTGCGAAGGCGCATATATGGGCATACAGGGAATTGGCGGCATGGCAGGAATCCATATCCGATTCGCAGATGGAGGCAAACTATGCCGCCGTATTGAGCCAGACTGAAATCGGGGCATTGGAAGGGCATTTCGCAACCGCGGCTCGGTCGTATTGGAAGGCGCTCACAACGTTCCGCACGGTTATTGAGCGGAATCATACGCTTTTTTTCAAGAATCCGGTACTCATAGCCGATGTAGGACGGTGTTTTCAATACTCCGGCGCAGGAACGGAAGGCGTCAAACTCTTCCTCGAATGGGATAGTTGGATACAGGAACGGGTGCATACCAGAAAAGAACGGGAGGAAACCGCCCGCGCACGGTATAACCTGCTGTTTTTTGCGGGAAGAATGGAGCGACAGCAGTCCCATTGGAGTGAAGCCGCAGAGTACTTCATCCGGTCCCTGGTGTTCGCTCCGGATGAAGTGCAAGAAGATGCGTGTATGTGGTATATTTTAGATGTTACGCTTAAACAGTCTCCTGATAATGTGATTCCCTTGCTCCATAGCTATGCAAAGCAGTGGCATGACGCCTCCTATTTTTCTGATATTTTAGGTGAATTGTGCCAGATTGCTGTTGCAAACCATAATTGGACAAGACTGCTGGAAATTTTCAGCAGTATCAGAACCATGCGAGGCGTGCGATACGCGGATGGCGAAACAATAGCAAAATATGCGTATGTCATCGGCAGGATCATCTCTGAAGGCTACATACCAGCGGTAAAAGCCGCGGCGTATACGGGGTTAGATTCTGATGTTTCTTTTTTCAGATTAGCCTATGAAGAGCGTACCGCTTCTTTTTATTACCGGACTCTCAGTGCCTCCTATCTCGGAGAACACGTCTTTATAGAAGATCCTCATGAAAATCCCGAAACGCTCGCAGACATTAAAAAAGAAAAAAAATCCCCCAAAAGTGGTAAAGACGCCGGGCGTGACCAAGCCGATACCATGGACTTTCTGCTTGGCTTTTTTGAATATGGGGCTTCGCGCTATGCGTTTCCCTCTATTCAGCAGTTGGCGAAGACGCTCACGCTGTACGAGTCACGGATACTGGCTCAAGCTCTTTCCGATAATGGGCAGTACTATGAATCCATACGTTTCATCAGTTCATATATGAACACAGAAGCCTATTCGCTTACTCTTTTCGATATGAGCCTCTATTATCCCAGACCGTTTTATGATATAATAAGGAAATATGCGGAACAGGCGGATATAAACGAGGCGGTGCTGTTCGGGCTTATCAGAACCGAAAGCGCATTCGGGAAATCAGCGATTTCATCGGCGGGAGCTGAAGGGCTTGCACAAATAATGGACTTTACGGGTAAGGAAATGGCGGAACGAATACGCAGAGAAGGCGGACCCAACTATCTTGAGAGCGGTCTGAATTTGAAAGACCCTGATGTAAATGTACATATCGGCTCGTATTACCTTGCGTACCTTATCGGGCGGACGGATACCATTCTTTCCGCGTTGCTCGGATACAACGGGGGACCAAACAGGATAAGAAGGCTCCGCGCATTGGAAACCCTGCTTCCCGATGATCTGTTTCTGGAAACCATAGGCATAACCGAAACCCGGGAATACGGCAAACGGGTTGCGGCGGCGGCGGCAGCGTACGGTTATCTGTATTATAATTTGAAGATGGAAGATGTTCTTGCCGATATTTTTGAAAAAAGACACCTCTAACGTGGATGTTTAAGGATGTCAAGGTAGTGGATTGAAAAGCAATAACCCGCAGCAACAACAAACAGTTTCTTATATATCTCCATTCCGTATAGCTACATTAGCGATGGGAGGAATCCTGATTATGTGCGCCCTCTTTACAGGTTTCGCCATAACTGACGGCTTGTTCGATATACCGGATATCGTACTGCCTTTAGGCGCTTTCTTTGCAAACGCTTATGGAATTCTGGCATTTGCCGTACCGTTGTACTTTCTTTGGGGAGCGGTACTTCTCATGGATCCGACCTACAAGCCTGCGCGTATCTTTGCATTCGGTTCTTCACTGGTGGTTTTTGTAACATTAGCCATTGGCTACAACTATTTTCATCAGTTTGATGCATTATCAGAAACTTCCGAGTTTCTGCAACTGACCGGCAGAGTGGGCTATATCTGCATCATATTGTTCTGTATACTTATTGAACTCATTGCTATTCTGATCCTTAACGAATTACTTTTTCAAAAGGAAAACCCAGACACAGCGGAAGCCCCTCTATTAGATCCCCATGACCATGGTGTGGATCCGTCCCATGCGAAAGACAGTGTTCCGTTTCAAAACACACCATCGGATAAAAGCCGGAATATAGAATTTTTAACCATTATAAACAGAGGAGCTACTGTACCGGAAGAATCTATTGAAAAAGAAACGCGCTCCTCTGCTGCAGTCGATGGCGCTGCCGCCATGGTGTATGGTGAGGATACCATAGAGATAGACCTTCCAACTCCAAAACCGCTTATCAGCGCTCAAGCTTTCAATGAATTAAAAGAACGGTTAAAAAAAGAAAAACCAAAACCCGTCAAAAGCGGAAATGAAACCGCCGATACTCATAACAGTGAGCAGCCCGCCGCGTATGTTGATATTCCCGACATATTTAACGATGATCCGGCGGAAATCACCGACAATGCGGTCTATCCTGAAAAGCGGCGCGAGGCGGAAAGTGTAGAAGCCTACGAGCAGGAGGAATTTCCGTCAACGGATCATCTATCCGCAAATTCAAAAGAACCGCATGTTCAGTCAGAGACGATACCGCCTTCCGTAATGTACATTGATATCCCTATACCCTTTGAATACGATCCCGAAGATATCACCGATGCTGCGGATTATCCGCAAAAGCCCACACGTCCTCTCTATGAGCCGCACGATAAGAAAGCCCAAAAAGAGGAGGCTCCGCCGCCGCCCGCCGCGTATATCGATCTGCCTGAACCCTTTGAATACGATCCCAATGAGATCTCCGATGATTATTCTGAACAGTTTGAACAGGATACGCCTGAACAAGATAAGGAAGCGTCAGCCTCCGCTCCGTCCGCGAAGCGATCTCCGGTACTCCATGCGGCTTTGCCGAGAAAATGGAAGACGTATCGGATACCCATATTGGGCATTCTCAATGAATATCCGGACGGACAGTACTGGATTATAGATAAGGCGACGCAAGAAGCCGCTGAAACCCTCAAAAAAACGCTTAACGAATTCAAAATTCAGGCGGAAGTTACAGGTATACGCAAGGGCCCGGTCATCACGATGTTTGAAATACTGCCCGCGCCCGGGGTAAAACTTTCAAGAATCGTCAATCTGCAAGATAACATCGCGCTTCGTCTCGCAGCCCAGTCCGTGCGTATCGTCGCCCCCATCCCCGGCAAACACGCGGTGGGCATTGAAGTACCGAACGTCAAACGGAATATCGTATCCTTTGCCGAAATCATTGAGGACAGACTGCAAAATGAACCGGATGGAAAGCGTCTGGGCATTCCGGTTGTGCTGGGGAAGGATATTACCGGTGAAGCGCAAACTATTGACCTTGCCCAAATGCCTCACCTTCTCATAGCGGGCGCTACCGGTTCCGGTAAATCCGTATGCGTAAACGCCATGATTCTTTCCATTTTGTACCAGCGATCCCCCGCGGAAGTCCGGCTCATGCTCATTGACCCGAAAATCGTTGAGCTTAAACTCTACAATGACATCCCGCATCTCTTGACGCCGGTAATAACCGAGCCTAAAAAGGCGTTTCAGGCGCTCCAGTACTGCATTTGCGAGATGGAACGGCGCTACGCCTGTCTTGATTCAATGGGCGTGCGAGACATAAAGAGCTACAACAAGCGCATAAAAGAACGGAATATAGCCACCGAACACATGCCTTATATCGTTGTGGTTATTGACGAATTTGCAGACCTCATGGTAACCACTGGCAAGGAGCTTGAGTCAACTGTAGCGCGTTTAGCCGCCATGAGCCGCGCTGTAGGCATCCACATCGTACTTGCAACCCAGCGTCCGTCCATTGACGTTATCACCGGTCTCATCAAGGCGAATATTCCCAGCCGCATCGCGTTCATGGTGGCAAGCAAGATGGATAGCCGCATCATCATCGACATGGTCGGCGCGGAAAAACTGCTGGGTAAAGGCGATATGCTCTACGCGGGCATCGTCGATCCCTTCCCCGTCCGTATGCAGGGCGCTTTTGTCTCTGAAGATGAAATTGAGCGGGTCGTTGAATACGTCAAAAGCCTTGGCGAGCCTGACTATATTGACGATGAGATTTTCTTTGACGAGGATGAAGGCGTAGAATCCGAGCTTTTTGACGGCGGCGAAGATCCGTTGTATGATAAAGCATGGGAAATCGTCGTACAGCAGGGAAAGGCAAGCGCAAGTTATATACAGCGCCGCCTCAAAATAGGGTACAACAGGGCGGCCCGTCTTGTAGAGCTTATGGAACAGCGAGGACTGGTAGGTCCGGCGCAAGGCTCAAAACCCAGGGAATTATTAAAAGGCGTTTAACCCATTTTTATAAAATGAAATATCCATTTCCCAATTAGAAAGATTGTAACGTGTCATGAAAAATAGAGAAATGTATCTATAGCCACTTATCTCTTTCCATCTTTACTTTTTCTACGAAGAGAAATACCAAAAGGGATTAAACATTACCATGATACACAATGATGGCGGAGCAGAGATAGATGAGGCGCGATCTATTATAGCTATAGCGAAAAAACTAGGCGGTGTCGTCAAAAGAAAGGAAATAAAGTAAAATAAAAAGATGAAAGAAAACGGAAAAGCACTGCACAGACACGACATCAGCGATATGCTGCGGGAAAAGATAAAAGACTTACTGCCGGGAGGGGTATTGAGGTAGTTATCCCGTCCAAGCGCAGCCGGACGGGATAACGGTACTATGACACAGAGCTGTATAAGGAACGCCATCTTATTGAGCATGTATTTCGGTGGCTCAACCAGTGGAGAGGTAGCGCTACCCGCTATACTAAACGTTCTGATTCCTTTCTTGCCGCTCTCTTTGTTAGATCTATCTCCCTCTCCCTTTGACGACGCCCTCTAGGGCTTGACGGAACGGTAGATTCGGTAACATATCCCTTTTGAAGGGATAGAACAAAGAAAAAAAGTTGCTAGAATACATATATATTAGACGCTACGACCGCTTGACATATTTTTTTTAGTATGTATACTTTTTCACATGAATATAAGTTATGCTTATTTATACATGATATCTCTACCTGACCGTGAGTCTTTGTTCGCTATTGCAGGCGCGCAAGACCCTAATTCAGGGAACCCCCCCCCCCCCCGCAGAATCCGGTTTAGTTTTAGTAATTAGT
>JAISMJ010000052.1 GCA_031276815.1 Treponema sp. | reverse complement strand
TTGGAAATTTCCCCGTTTACCTTCCCGTAGTTTTCATCCTTAACGGTCCCGTCCTTCTGCCAGGTGACAAATTCGCAGGCGCTTATCTTCCCCGCCGCGATGCTCAGGGTTACTTCCCCCCAGGCGCCGGTATCGTCCGCCCCGCTGCGCCCCGTGTAGGTCCCGTCCCGGTAGTTAGTTTTACTACAGCCTGACAGCAGAAGCGCGGCGGCCAGGATTCCAAAAAATGCTTTGTTCATACCAGCGCCCTATTCCTGTTTTTCATTGTTGTTTATTCGAAGGGGGGGCGAATACCCCGCCCCTTGGGGCGGTTCAATTTCCACCTCAAATGATGGCGGGGTAGAGACCTCCCCTGTGCAAAATGAGAAAAGTCCGCAGGACTTTTTCTTCTCGACCGAAGATACCCCGCTGCTTGCGGCGGGGTTCTTCATTGTTTTGGGGCTGGGTGAGCCAGCCCCCGGCGCTATATGCTCCGGCAGGGTATAGGATATAAGAAAGGCGGGCATACGCCCGCTCTTTATGTGGAGGGTAAATCGCCCCTTAACCCGCCTGCGGCGGGCAAAAATCACCTTTTCCCCATTTCTTGAGGGTTATTGACAAATTTTCCAAAAATACTAAAATAATCTTATGCTTGTAACACCGGCGGACAATAAGACAGAAAAAGACCCATTTGATACTTTTAAATAAAAGACAGTGTGTCAAGTATTTAACGCCTGAAATCCTATATTTTTACCGGTCATGGTTAATTTTGTGAGGTAAAAAATTTTGAGGTTTTTCAATTTGCGTTACATTGCATTAAGGAGGAGGGTATGAAACGGTTTATAAACGCGCTTGTATTTCTGGCCGCCGTGGCCTTTGCCGGGGCGGATTCCCTTACCGACGAGCTGCAATGGCTTGCCATGTACACCGCCTGCCTGGGCCAGTACAACATGGCCCAGACCGGGGACTATACCCTGGGGGACCCCCAGGATTACTACCGGCCCTCGGACATCCGGGAATATCTTGCCCGGCAGTCGGGGGACAGGACCAGTACGTCTACCTTTTACGGGATATGTTTTGACTATGCCCAGGCCGCGTATAACGAGATTTCCGCCGCCCGGAGCCGTTACGAAAGCCTGGGGATGGAAAGGAACCGGTGGTATATCGCGGGGGTTCACGGTAATCCGAACCAAATAGTCCTTTACGACCCGGTTCCCCGGGGGCAGCACACCATGATATTGAACGGAGTACCGGTACAGGAAATCTCCCGGCAGAACGTGCGCTCCCACGAGGGTGCGACAAACCACGGGTGGCTCTGGGTTTACGGGAAGGACGGGACCATCTACTGGATAGATCCCACCTGGACGGACAACGCCGGCTACGTGTGGTGGGGGGTGGTGCGGAACGGCCAGGAGGAGCAGCTTGCGCCCTCGGCCCAGTATTGTATCGTGGCGGTGGATCCCAATAGCGCGGGTTTTACCAATTTTAACCGGGGTAACGCCAGCAAGAACATGGGCGATTACGACCGGGCCATAGCGGAGTACACCGAGGCCCTGCGGAAAGATCCCAACAACGCCGATACCTATGTCAGCCGTAGCTATGCGTATTCAAAAAACAAGATGTACGACCAGGTTATTGAGGACTGTAGCGCGGCCATCAGGATAGATCCCAATAATGCCATGGCCTATAACAACCGGGGCGTTGCGTATAATGATGGCAAAGGAATGTACGACCGGGCTATTGAGGACTATAATGCGGCCATCAGGATAAATCCCAATGATGCCGTGGCCTATAGAAACCGGGGCACTGCGTATAACAACAAAGGGATGTACGACCGGGCTATTGAGGACTCTAATGAGGCCATCAGGATAGATCCCAATTTTTCTGATGCCTATATCGACCGCAGTTATGCGTATTCCTACAAAAGGATGTATGACCAGGCGATCTCGGACTGTAACGCCGCTCTGCGCATAGACCCAAACCTTGCCATGGCCTATAACAACCGCGGCAATGCATATACCGGTAAGGGGATGTACGACCGGGCGATTGAGGACTGTAGCGCGGCCCTGCGGATAGACCCCAACCTTGCCTTGGCCTATACCAACCGGGGCATTGCGTACCACAGCAAAGGGATATACGACCGGGCCATTGAAGACTACAATGCGGTTCTGCGGATAGACCCCACTAATGCCACCGCCTATAGCAACCGGGGCATTGCGTATGCCGACAAAGGGATGTACGACCGGGCCATTGAAGACTACAATGCGGTTCTGCGGATAAACCCTAATTCTGCCGATACTCATTACAATCTCGGTATTATTTATAACAAAAAAAAGATGTACGACCAGGCGATTGCGAACTTCAGCGCCGTCCTGCGGATAAACCCCAACTATGCTTTGGCCTATTACTACCGCGGCGTGTCGTATGTACTCAAAGTCGATTATGATCGCGCCATTACGGAATTCGGCGCGGCCCTGCGAATCAATCCCAACCATGCTGATTCCTATAATATGCGCGGTGTAGTGTATGCCAGAAAAAAGTGGTATGACCAGGCTATCGCGGATTACAACGCGGCCCTGCGGATAGACCCCAACCATGCCAACGCCAGGAAAGGTCTTGAAGCGGCGCGAAGGGCGCGGGGGTGGTAGACGCAAATAGGCCGTCTCCGTATGGGGGCGGATATTGGTTATGACGGCGAGAAAGGCAGCCAGGCTGTTTTCGCAGGGGCGGGGAAATTTTTATCGGTAAGAAAATATCTGTCGGTTGGACAGAAGATATATAAACCATGATTATAGGTTAGACATTTCCACAAATGCAGATATAATGAACACCCATCAGGCAATCGATCTGCTTATTGAGCATTTAGTACGGGATATGCACTCGTTCATAACTGGCATTGAAACACAAGGAGGAATGTATGGCGAAAAAAAATCTGCGGCAGCCGCCGCCCACGTACAAAGCGGTAATTGAGTAGGTAAAAGATCATAAAGGTTATACGATTTACCACTCCTGCTGGATAGCGCACGTTAAAGAGCAAATGGGCTATACGATGAAAAAAGCCCACAACCGCAAGGGCCCTGATCGTGTAAAGCCATGTCCTCTCGCAAATACCGGTGACATACAGGAAGCACTGGAAAAGGCCTAATAGCCTTGTATAGATGTTATATATGATGTAAAGGTTATTGATACTACCTAAACAAGTAGCAGAAAACGCCCACGCCGTTCATGGCGTGGGGGCATTGTTGATGTGGCAAAATAATTATTATAAAAAAATAGAGTATGTCTACAGCGCAAATCATTTGAAAATATTAGCATTGATTATATTTTAGATATCGTAGTTTGAAAGTCAGTAGTACGGCACAACGGCGCATAACAGGACTGTATATGCTTCGGGCGCAGTAGCGCCCTCGGGCTACAAAAAACCCCAGTCAGCACTTTGCGCCTTTATGGGGTTTTTTCCGCCACAGTTTTGCGGTTGCTGGAAACCCACGGTTTCCTTTATCGCAACCGCAAAAACGTCGTAAACAGCCGAAACGAAAAGTGATATTTGGACATATTACAATAAAAACACTTGAAGAATTAGAAAACCACAATTCTTTGTTTTCTATAACTTCAATGAATCGCATAGGGTTTCATGCCTTGTAAATATGTACTTTTTTTGATAGTATACAAGTTAGTTTCCCGTTGCGGGAACTGCATCCTTTAAAAGCGATTTCAAAATGCACGTACGAATAACCTACGTATGGAACATACGTCATATACCATGGATTACGATTGTATAGTTATAGGCGGAGGACACGCGGGCATAGAGGCATCACTTGCCGTTGCGCGGCTCGGTTTCTCCTGTTTGCTCATTACCCAAAACCTCGACCGTATCGGCGCGCTTTCCTGTAACCCAGCCGTAGGCGGTCTTTCCAAAGGCAACCTCGTACGGGAAGTGGACGCGCTTGGCGGGGAGATGGGACGCCTTATTGATAGCAGCCTTATCCAATACCGCGTACTCAACCGTTCACGCGGGCCGGCGGTGCAAGCGCCCCGCGCTCAAGCCGACAAGCTCGTGTATCAAAGTGAAGCCCGCCGCGCGGTGGAACAACAGCCGCGTCTTGCCGTATATATGGATACGGTGATTGATCTTATCACGTCCCAATCAGGACGCGCTGTTGAGGGCGTCATTACCGGGCGGGGACATGGCATTTCCGCAAGGACTGTGATATTAGCAAGCGGCACCTTCATGGAAGGCAGGATTTTTATCGGCGATTATGACGCGCCGCAGGGCAGGCTTGGAGAAGCCGCCGCGCGTGGTTTAGGTAAAAAGTTGAGGGAGAAAGGGTTTTCCGTAGGCAGGCTTAAAACCGGTACGCCCGCGCGTATTGCGGGAAATACGATAGAGTACGAGAAATTAGAAAGACAAGACGGAGAGCCGCCGGAAGCGTTTTCCTTTAACAGCGGCGGACGCCTAAACAGACCCGCTGTTCCCTGCTGGATCACCTACACCAACGCCGCGACGCACGCTATTATCCGCGCCAACATTCACCGCTCCCCATTATACGGCGGCAAGATCACGGGCGCGGGCCCGCGTTACTGTCCTTCCATCGAAGATAAGGTTATGCGCTTTCCGGACAGGGATCGGCATCATGTTTTTGTTGAGCCTGAAAGCCTTGGTACCAATGAGATGTACCTGAATGGGCTCTCAAGTTCTCTGCCGGAAGACGCGCAGGAAGCCTTTATTCGTAGTATAGCCGGTCTTGAACATGCCCGTATCGCGCGTCCCGCCTATGCGGTGGAATACGATTACCTCGATCCGCTGGGTTTGTACCCGACCCTTGAATCCAAGCTGCTTGCCGGCTTCTTTGCGGCGGGGCAGACCAATGGCAGTTCCGGTTACGAGGAAGCCGCGGCGCAAGGCGTCATGGCGGGTATCAACGCGGCGCTCACGATGCGGGGGGAACCGCCGCTGGTACTCGGCAGGGCTGAAGCCTACATCGGCGTGCTTATAGACGATCTCACCACAACCGGTACAAAAGAGCCGTATCGTATGTTTACAAGCCGCGCCGAACACCGCCTCATGCTTCGGCACGACACGGCGGACTCCCGCCTCACGCCCAAGGGCAGGGTTGCCGGTTTGATCGATGATGCGCGGTGGGAGCGGTTTCGCGGCAAGATGCAAAGCTTGGACGCGATACGGGAATTATTGCGGACGCGAACTACAGAAGCCGGTGCAAATGGCGCCAGCAAGACGATAGAACGCGCTCTTGTAGACGCAACCATTACGCCCGAAGCCGTGCCGTCCCTTGTGCATGATCTAACTGAAGAACCCGCCGCTTTTCCTGCCGAATGGATTATCTGCGCGGCATTGGACATAAAATATGCGGGCTACATAGAAAAAGAGAAACGTGCCGCGGAGCGGAACGTCAAAATGGATGCGGTAAAACTTCCGCCTGATTATGACTACGGTTCAATTGCCGGGCTTTCCGCCGAGTCAAAGGAGAAGCTCTCTCTGGTGCGTCCATTGACGCTGGGACAGGCGGCGCGGATTCCGGGCGTCAGGCAAGGGGATATTGCGCTTTTGATGATACGTATGAAAAAACAAAAAAAAGAATAGCCTGCTGCAATACGGCGCGGGAAATACGCCGGAAAACGTATTTAGCTGGTGATCTACAAAGAGGGAAAGCAAAGTACCGCTGTAAAGACTGCAGACGCCGGTTCATCCTTACAATACTCCTTTGCTAACATTGCCTAATCCTTCGTTATTGACAGCAAAATTGATACATTTTTTTGATGTTTTGACATTTCTTAACCGCGTATGTACGGAGCGCTGCTGAAGCGGAAGTCTAACGGCGCGCCGTGAAAGAAGCCTATAACGCGGGAATGCGCCGCATATGCGGCGCATGTCTTCATGCCGTTCCGACTCCGTGCCAGCCTGCGCCAGCATATTCCGCTCAATGGCGTCTGCTGTTAGAATCGAATCACTTTCGGCGTTCCCGAAAATGACGATATCGTTGCAACAGCATCTTTAAGATACAAGACCTGCGTATTATCATCATCAGCCGAATACCCGTCTTTTAACTGAGGGTAGGCGTCCAGCATGTGTTGTTTGGCTTCACGCCGGTTATCTTCAACGGCGCGCGCCTGAACTCGTATCCATGCGTCGCCGTTGAAGGCGCAAATCTCAATATTAGGATTTTTTTGTATCTGTTTAGCAACATCCTTCGTTTTGCCGGTTTGGATATACAGTTTGTTCTCAAAAATATCAACCGTTCCAAACGGGCGCACCCGCGGTTGATCGCCCTCTACTGTCGCCAAATAATACGTTTCGCATTTCTTCAAAAAGTCATACGCTTCTTGCATATCTATTTCCGCCTTTACATCGTAGTCAAACCTCTCTTATGAGGTTTGAAGTTTGTTCCCTGCTTCTTCTACGATGGTGTATGGTTTCACTGCCGGCGTTGCCGCCGTATCCGCAGCCTCCCGCCAACGGCGGGCTTCGGTATACAGTATACTGATATATACTATAAGAGTCAATTTCTAATCCGTAGCGCGTTTTCAATACCTCGGTACTATCCAACAATTAGGCGCTCCTTATACACAGGACGACCGTCCTGATTGGGAAGGAGAAGCGCGGTTGACTTTAGCGGAGAATGTGTATTAGAATACCGGTAAAGAGAATATCTTACGTATAATTCTCATTTTACAGTAACTTTCTACATAACAGGAACCGGTAGCAAGCAAGGCATCTATGTCTGTGAAGAGTCATTCGGAGTCAATCAAGAGGTTCGCGTCTCTCGCTTTGGCAGCATAAGCCGTGAAGCCAGCTACCTTTGCTAGTTATGCGTTAGGGGAGCATTGTGTAAAAATAATACATGAAGGTTTATAAAAAAGATGATAGTGTAATTGATAATAAAAGAAAATACATATTTGGAAGAGGAAAGGAAAAGAAATATGGACATACAGAGAGGGGCGTTTACCGCGCTCATTACTCCAATGAAGGCAAACGGCGATATTGATTACGATGGTTTTCGTACATTGATCGATTTTCAGATCAGAAAAGGCATAAACGGTATCGTGCCGCTTGGAACAACCGGAGAAACGCCGACTTTGGATGAAGATGAGGAAGAACAACTCATCAAAATAATAGTAAAAGAAGTGCAGGGCAGGGTTCCGATCATCGTCGGCGCTGGTTCTAATTCTACAAAATCAGCGGTCGCTTACACCACACGGGCAAAAAGACTCGGCGCGGACGCGGCGCTGGTGGTAACGCCTTATTACAACAAGCCCAATGACGAGGGTATTTTCCTCCATTTTGAAACCGTGGCGAAAGAAAGCGGTATTCCTATTATTATCTACAATATAGCCTCCCGAACCGGTAAAAATATCGGCGTTCCGCTCATGGAAAGGCTCTCTCGTATTCCGGGCATTATTGGCGTTAAGGAGTCTTCCGGCGACATCAACCAGATGGGAGACATTATCGCCCTTGCCAGAAAACGCAAAGCGGAAGGCGGAGATTTTTTTGTTTTTTCCGGCGACGATGCGCTTACCCTGCCCATGCTTGCGCTTGGCGGAGACGGTATTATTTCGGTGATTTCCAACCTCATGCCCGCGAAAGTCGCGGCTCTCGTCAAAGCCTGTTTGGAAGACGACTTTGCCTCTGCGCGGAACCTGCACTACGAACTGCTGCCCTTCATAAAGGCTGCATTTGTCGAAACAAACCCCATTCCCATAAAAGCCGCCTTGGATATGGCGGGACTCCCCGCAGGTCCGGCTCGTCTGCCCCTGGGACCCTTGTCGGACAGTAACAGAACATTGCTGGCTGCCATGATAAAAGAGTATGCCCCTGTATCCGGCGAATGGTAGTATCCGTATAGTGGCGGTAAACCCGCTCGAATAAAAAGGTATTTTTTCTAGTATACATCCATGCAGTTGTATCATAGCGTTCAAATAGGAGAGCTTATTCTTGAGGGAAACCTCTTCCTTGCTCCTGTTGCCGGTTATTCGGACAGGGCATTCCGCTCGATCTGTATTGAGCAAGGCGCGAATTTCACCTGTACGGAACTTGTTTCTTCGGAAGCCCTGATCAGAGGACCTCTTTGTAATGAGAAAAATTCTATGATGGCGCTTCTGAGACGGGCTGATAATGAAGTGCGGTACGGTATTCAACTTTTCGGCGCTGATCCTGAAGTCATGGGTAAGGCAGCCGCTCTGCTTACGCCGTGGAAACCTTCGGCAATAGACATAAACGCGGGCTGTCCGGTACCCAAAGTGGTGAAAACCGGCGCGGGGTCTGCACTTATGAAGAATCCGGCGCATCTAGGACGCATCGTAGAAGCGGTCGTTCGTACGGCTCATGCATCTGTAGGAAAAAGTGTCCCCGTAACCGTAAAGATGCGTTCAGGCTGGGACGCCGAATCGATCAATTACCAAGAATGCGCCCGTATTGCCGTTGAATCCGGCGCCAGCATGGTCAGTCTGCATAGCCGTACAAGAAGCCAAGCGTATTCCGGCAAAAGCAACTGGGCGCACTTGGCGGATCTGGTTACCCGTGCGCCGGTTCCCGTTACCGGTTCAGGCGATCTTTTTTCACCGGAAGACGCTCGGCGGATGTTGGAGGAGACCGGCTGCGCGGCAGTAATGTTTGCCCGCGGCGCAATGGGCGATCCGTTCATTTTTACCGCCACAAAAGACCTGCTCACTGCGGGGTCTTATAGCGCGATCAGTGGAGCAGCAAAAATCGCGGCGGGATTCCGCCAGCTTCTCCTGTTGAGCGCAGATATTGGCGAAGGCGCAGCCTGCCGCGAAATGCGTAAGCATTTCTGCGCCTACACGCGGGGTATACCGCACGGGGCGGAGATACGGAACTGTCTTGTACATGCGGAAACTATCACGGAATATGAGCGGATTTTGGGGATAGGGAATAACCCGCCGTTCATGCGGTATAGCGCTTGTTGATACGTATCATACCGTGAATCCCAAGCCGTGAGGAAGAGCGTATCACCTACTGATGACACGGATTGACAAGGCGTCCGTGTACCGGTATGCTCTGTTCAGAGCGTAATCGTGACTACTGTCGATATACTAAACAAACACGCCTCGCGGCGCATTCTTATTCTTGACGGCGCAATGGGATCCCTTATTCAGTCATTAGGGCTTACCGAAGCTGATTTTCGAGGGGAACGGTTCGCTTCCCATGAAACCGATCTCAAGGGATGCAACGATCTGTTGTGCCTTACCAAGCCCGCCGTTATCGCGTCTATCCACGAGCAGTACATGAAGGCGGGCGCGGATATTACCAAAACGTGCAGCTTTTCGGCA
Source organism: Treponema sp. (assembly GCA_031276815.1). GTDB lineage: Bacteria > Spirochaetota > Spirochaetia > Treponematales > Breznakiellaceae > JAIRKH01. The sequence goes on along the minus strand of JAISMJ010000052.1, from coordinate 24,254 downwards.
AACGCCCTCTCCCTTGCGGATTACGGTATGGCGGAACGCGCCTACGAGATAAACCGGAGCGCGGCGTCCATTGCCAGAGGCGTAGCGGACAGGTACGCTTCGCCGGAAAAACCGCGTTTTGTTGCGGGAAGTATGGGTCCCACCTCGAAAAGCGCCGCCATTTCGCCTGACGTTACCGATCCCGCGGCGCGCTCCGTAACATGGGACGCGCTTGAAGCCGCCTATTACGATCAGGCACGCGGGCTTTTAGACGGCGGCGCGGACCTGCTGCTTCTTGAAACGATTTTCGATACATTGAACGCAAAAGCCGCCCTTGCGGCAATCATGAGAATTTGGGAAGAACGCGGAATTTCCGGCGGGAATCCCGCGCCGGTTATGGTTTCGGCGACCCTATCCGGCCCTTCGGGCAGATTGCTTTCCGGTCAAACCATAGCCGCTTTCCTCGCCTCGATTGCCCATGCCGCGCCGTGGTCGATAGGGCTTAACTGTTCCTTCGGAGCGGATACGCTGCTCCCGTATATCAGACGCATCGCCGCCTCCGCGCCGTGTCTCGTGAGCGTTCACCCTAACGCCGGGCTTCCAAATCTCTCCGGCGGCTATGACGACACGCCGGACATCATGGCTGATATGCTTGAACTCTATATGCGCGAAGGACTGATCAATATCGCCGGCGGCTGCTGCGGTTCCACGCCCGCCCACATCGCCGCTATTGCCGAAAAAGCGCGCGCATACATGCCGCGGGTTGCGCCCCGCATCGCGCCGCGAATGGTACTCTCCGGTCTTGAGCCGCTGATCGTGGGGGATGCGGAACCGGTATTGGGAGAATACCCCATCGCGCCTATCGGTGAGCGCACAAATGTTGCGGGCAGCCGCAAATTTCTGCGGTTGATAAAAGAAGGAAACGGCGCGGAAGCCGCGAATATCGCCCGCGAGACCATAGCCGCCGGCGCGACGATCATTGACGTATGCATGGACGACGCCTTGCTTGACGCGAAAGCGGCTATGAAGGGCTTCCTGAACCTTGCGCTTTCCGATCCCGTCATAGCCGCGGTTCCCGTCATGGTTGATAGTTCCAAATGGGAAGTCATTGAAGAAGGTCTCAAATGTATTCAGGGAAAGGCGCTGGTCAACTCCATAAGCCTTAAAGAAGGCGAGGCGGTTTTCCTCCGCAGAGCGCGGCGGGCGCGGCGTTACGGAGCCGCGGTTGTGGTGATGCTCTTTGATGAAGAAGGTCAAGCGGCGTCATTCGAGCGGAAAATATCCGTTGCAAAACGCGCCTATACGCTGCTCACCCACGACGGCTTTCCCGCTGAGGACATCGTTTTTGATCCGAATGTGCTTTCCATTGCCACCGGTATTCCCGAGCATGACGCCTATGCGCTTGATTTCATTCGCGCGTGCGCGTGGATACGGGAGCAGTGTCCGGGCGCGCGGATTTCCGGCGGGATTTCGAATCTCAGCTTCAGTTTCCGCGGTAATGATACGGTGCGTAACGCCCTTCACGCGGTATTCTTGCGCCATGCCGCCGAAGCGGGGCTTACCATGGCAATCGTCAACCCCGCCTCTCTTGTTCCCTATTCCGCACTTGATCCTGAGTTACGCGCCGCCGCTGAAGACGTTATCCTGCGCCGCGCTCCGGCGGACGGACCCGCGGCATCGGAACGCCTGCTTTCGCTTGCGCTCTCGCTCCGTACGGCGGCATCGGGCGGAGCAGCGGGAATGCCGCGCTATTCTTCCGGCGGCGGCTCATGGCGGGAAACCGCGCAATCCGAAGAAGAACGTATCATCTACGCGCTTGTAAACGGCATTGATACGCATATCGAAACCGACGTGCTTGCGTTAACGGAGAAGAAACAGCGAAGCGGGCAATCCGTCCTTGGAATAGTGGAAGGACCTCTCATGGAAGCCATGCAAAAAGTGGGCGCGCTTTTTGGTCAGGGCGATCTTTTTTTGCCGCAAGTGATTCGCAGCGCGCGGGTGATGAAAAAGGCGGTTGCCGCGCTGGATCCTTTTTTCGCGCAGGAAAGCGGCGGAGCGACCTCCGGCAAAAAGATAAAAAAAGCGAAAATCCTCCTTGCAACGGTCAAGGGCGATGTTCATGACATTGGAAAAAACATAGTCGGCGTAGTGCTTGGGTGCAACGGCTATGAGATCATCGATCTCGGAGTCATGGTTCCCTGTGAGAACATACTAGAGACAGCCCGTACTGAACATGTTGATTGTATCGGACTTTCCGGTCTCATTACCCCGTCTCTGGACGAGATGATAACCGTTGCCGGGGCAATGGAGGCGCGGGGATTCACGATTCCGCTGCTCATCGGCGGGGCGGCGGCGAGCCGGGCGCACACGGCGCTCCGCATCGCGAGCGCATATTCCGGCCCCGTTGTCTATTCAAGCGATGCGAGTCAGGCTGCCGCTGCGGTGCGTTTCCTGCTTTCGGAAACCGAGCGTCCCGTGTTCTTGGCAAACCTGAAGCAATCATATAAACAGGCGATTGAAGAGGAAACGGCAAAGACCGAACGGAGGATGAGAAAGCTCATCCCGCTGGAAGAAGCCAGAAAAAACCAGTTTTCCGCGCCGGCTTCTATTCCACGACCGGAATGTGAAGGCGTCCATGTCTTTACCGCGTACCCGTTAGAGCGGGTCATCCCGTTCATCAACTGGGATGCGTTTATAGGGTCATGGGATATGTCCAAAAGTCCGGGCAAAGAGAAAGAAAACCTGCTTCGTGACGCGGAAACCCTGTTACGCCGCATTGCGGAAGAAAAATTGGTGACGCTCAATGCTGCGGTTGGTTTTTTTCAAGGCGCTGTGGAGCATGAAGACGTCATTGTTTCGGCTCATGATGTATCGGTGCGTTTTCATTTCCCGCGCAACCGTGATCTCCAGAAAGGCGGCGCCGCCAATCCAAGTCTTGCTGATTTCATCGCGTCCGGCGAGCGGAATGAAAAAAACGGGTGGATCGGCTTTTTTGCGCTCAGCGCGGGATTCGGCGTCAAAGAAGCGCAGGCGGTTTTTACCGCACAACACGACGACTACAGCGCGCTGCTCATAGCGATCCTTGCCAACGCGCTTGCCGAAGCTTTTTCCGAAGAGCTGCACCGTCTTGTCCGCACGGAATTATGGGGATACGCGCCGCATGAACGGCTCAGTCCGAAAGACATGATCGCCGGTATGTATACGGGCATCCGCCCTTCATTCGGCTATCCCATTGCCCCGAACCATGCGGACAAACGCCTTGTTTTCGATCTTTTGCAGGTAGAAAAAAATACCGGCATAACGCTGACCGATTCCTGCATGATGACGCCCGAAGCTTCCGTGTGCGGTATGTACATCGCTCATCCGGGCGCGTATTACTTCAAAATCTTGTAAGAGATGTAAGGTGAACATTTCTGGAGTCCGTCAGATGTTCCAGCTACAACTGGAAACATAATGATAGATAACTAAGAGAATACGGAGAAAGTCAGAGAAAGGAGCGGGAATACATTGCTAAAGGCTTATAAGTTTCGGTTATACCCAAACGCTGAACAGGTAGTATTTTTTGCAAAAACCTTTGGTTGTGTACGCTGGTACTATAATCAGGCGTTAGCTGACTGCATAAAAGAATATAAAGAAACTGGTAAGTCTAACATAACATATCCGGCATACTATAAAAAAAGACAAAGCATGGTTAAAAGAACCCGATAGTTTCGCGCTGTGCAATGCGGAGAGACAGTTAGAAACCGCGTATAAAAACTTCTTTGGAGGTCTGAAAAAAGGTAAGAACATAGGATTCCCTAAGTTTAGGAAGAAAGGGTATGACGACAGGTATACGACTAATAATAATGCTGGACAAATACGCATAGAGGGAAACTCTTTACGGCTGCCAAAGATAGGGCTGGTCCCGTGCGTCTTCTCAAGGTTTGTAAGGGGAAGATAAAATCAGTAACGGTAAAGAGAGTAGCAAGCGGGAAGTTATATGCCAGTATACTAACAGAAGATAAAGACAAGAAACCTGATGTTAAAATAGATATAAAGAAAACTGTGGGGATAGACATGAGTATGAAAGATTTCGCGGTGACGAGTGACGGTGAGAGAGCCAATTACCCTCGCTATTACCGAAAGTCTGAAAAGAAATTATCAACACTACAGCGGAAACTCGCTAGAAAAGTAAAGGGCTCGAATAACCGGCATAAGGCAAAGATGAAACTTGCTCGTCTCCATGAAAAGGTAACAAACCAACGGGAAGATTTTCTCCATAGGGCGTCTAAACAGCTAATAGAGAGATATGATGTCATAGGGCTGGAGGATATAAACTTACAAGCGATGTCTAAAGGGCTCCGTTTAGGAAAACCGGTATATGACAACGGGTTTGGGAAGTTTAGAGAGATGCTCGCATATAAAGCGGAACGATGCGGAAAGATACTAGTAAAAATAGACAAATGGTTTGCTTCTACGCGGCTATGCTCTAATTGTGGATATCAGAATAAGGAGATTAAAAATTTAGGAGTGAGAAGCTGGGGATGTCCCGCCTGTGGAACATTACACGACAGGGATATAAATGCGGCAATGAATATAGGTAAAAAAGCTATAGAGCAAACTACCCTAGCAACGAGGGGAAGTGACGCTTCCGGAGAGGGACAGAGTAACACGACGTACTAGTACAGCCTCGAAGAAGGAAGAAAAGTTGATACCAATGCTATAGCGGAATTAGCTACAGCATAAGTATCAAGCCTCCACGTTTACGAGGAGGTAGTTGAACGCCGTATAAGCGCCATAAATTTGAGCGAAACCATCGCTTTAGTGCAAAAAAGAAGACGGCAACGTCATCCCGCCCGATGAAAATCGGTAGATATGGGATTCCACTCTACTTTTATAGATACTGCTTTCACGTATACGGGAAGGTATACGTAAAAATAGGTATTCATCCGGTCGCTTTCTCTCCTGCCGCGCCCATCTATCTGGAATCAAGACTATTTCGCTCTTGGCGTTTCTCTCTACCTTTTCATGCGTCCACGCCTTGCCGGACAAGGACGCCGCCGCATGCGCTAGCGTTTGTTAGTGTCGGCGATAGTGTCGTTATCGCTGGTGATAGTGGTCTTATCGTCGGCGATAGTGTTGTTAGCGCCGGTGATAGTGGTCTTATCGCTGGTGATAATGGTATTAGCGCTAGCGATAGTGTCGTTATCGCTGGTGATAATGGTATTAGCGCTAGCGATAGTGTCGTTATCGCCGGCGATAGTGGTCTTATCGCAAGCGATAGTGTCGTTATCGCTTGCGATAGTAGTCTTATCGCTGGTGATAGTGGTCTTATCGCTAGCGATAGTGTCGTTATCGCCGGCGATAGTGGTCTTATCGCAAGCGATAGTGTCGTTATCGCTGGTGATAGCGTTGTTATCGCTTGCGATAGTGGTCTTATCGCTGGCGCTAGCGTTGTTAGCGCTGGCGGACTTCATGTTCCCGTAACCCAATTTTCCAGCAGCATGAGCCCCGCCGCGCCTGATTTCTCAGAGTGAAACTGCACCGCGCACAGTGCGCTGCAATAGGTACAATAATACTCCGCTTCCACAGCCATAATCGAAGCGTCCGCAGAGCCGCGTAAAAAGAATGTATGCAGATGCCTAGAAAGGGCTTGTCCGCTTGTATCCATTCCCGTATGGCGGAAGCGTAGCCTGATATTTCAAGAGAAGTCATCACCGTTTGACGCCCAGCTTGCTGTCCAGCGCCCGCGCGAAACACTGCCCCAGCACGATGCCCGTATCCTCTATCAGGTGGCGCTGATCCGCCTCAAGATCGCCGGACCCCGCGCCGTTATATCGAAAAGCCCATGTTTCGCAAAGGTATTGAGCATATGTTTCATAAAACCGATAGAGTACTCCAGCTTGGCGGTTCCGTTTCCGTCAAGGAGAATTACGCCCATATCAATTAAAACTGTATTTATCTAAAATATTGTTGACAATGCAATAAATATGATATATTATCCTTATTAAGAATAAGTCTTAATAAGGAGGTATATATGAGTAAACATCAATATACGGATATTCGGATTCCCATTGAACAAGATAACCCTGCCATTGTACGCAATGAGGAACGTTGTATTAAATGCGGCGCTTGCCGCAGAGAGTGTGAACATACGGTAGCGGTAGGCGCCATGTACGACCTCAGTAAAACAGGCGATACGGCGGTTTGTATCCACTGCGGGCAGTGTGCAAACGTCTGTCCAACAGCGTCAATCACCGAGCGCTATGAATATCAAGCTGTTAAAGACGCCATTGCGGAGCCTGATACAATCGTGATTTTCAGCACGTCTCCTTCGGTCAGAGTGGGTCTTGGGGAAGCCTTCGGGTGTGCGCCGGGCGCTTTTGTACAAGGTAAGATGGTAGCCGCACTCAGAGCGTTGGGCGCGGATTATGTGCTTGATACCAATTTTTCCGCGGATCTTACGATTATGGAGGAAGCCGCCGAATTGGTGGAACGGGTAACGCAACGGAAACCTCTGCCCCAGTTTACCAGTTGCTGTCCGGCATGGATAAAGTTTACCGAAACCTTCTACCCCGCTTTGATACCGAATCTTTCTTCCGTCAAAAGCCCTATCGGTATGCAAGGTCCTACCATTAAAACATGGTTTGCCAAGCAGAAAGGCATTGATCCGGCAAGAATCGTCAATGTAGCGCTGACCCCCTGTACAGCCAAGAAGTTTGAAATACGGCGCGAGGAAATGAACGGCGCGGCGAAGGAACTTGGCGCATCTGATATGCGGGACATGGATCATGTCATTACTACGAGAGAACTTGCCTTATGGATGGCGGAAGAGGGCGTTGATTTTAACAGTCTTAAAGACAGTAATTACGATGTTCTTATGGGAGAAGCGTCCGGCGCCGCCATTATCTTTGGTAACACCGGCGGCGTTATGGAAGCGGCAGCCCGTACCGCGTATTTTATGATAATGGGAGAAAATCCGCCTGCCGGTTATTACCGGCTTGAACCGGTACGAGGACAGGAGGGCATAAAAAAGGCATCGGTAACGATTAAAGGAATTCCGCTTACCCTTGCGGTAGTACACGGCATAGCAAACGCCAAAACCCTCATTGATGATATACAGAGAGGAGCGGTACAGTATGACTTTGTTGAAGTGATGACATGTCTGGGCGGCTGCATAGGCGGCGGCGGACAGCCGAAGACGGCGATTCCTATGACGAATGACATACGGAATGAGCGGATCAAAGCCCTGTATGATAAGGATCAAGCGGCTGGCATCCGGTGCAGTCATGATAATCCCGGTATTAAGCGGGTCTATGATTCTTTCTATACAAAGCCGTTAAGTCCGCTGGCAAAGAAACTGCTCCATACCGAATACCACAGCAGGGCTGCTGATCTTGGCAACTAGCCCGAAATGAATCCAAGCGGCAACGGTATACCGCGCTGGTATGCCGTATGCTTCGGGGATTGATGTAAGGAACATACGATTATAATAGAAATGACAGGGGAGAAACGCCTGCGCTCCGTTATGCGGATGTACGGCGCACTACGGCGCCGCCGGATTATTTCCACTGTCAACATGTTAATACAATATGAATGAGGCGGTCTTCATTATCATTCGGATCGAAGTAGAGAGCCGCATGTTCAGCGGTTTCAGGAAGCGATGCGGCGCATGTGCAGGCAACTGGAACGCCTGATGCCATTGCTTCGAGGACACTCATACCAAAACCTTCGTAAAGAGAAGGTATTATACCGAAACCATCGGAGAAAAATTATAATGCTGTTTAGCGGTTATGACGAGTATGTTTCAGCGGCGGTTTTGATCGTGATTGGATTCCTTATGTACGGCGTGCCAAGCATCATACTGCTCGCGCTGTTGTATGTTACGCTGTTTGGAAGAATTGGAATTTTACGAAGGGCGTGGCGTTTATTGCATGGCGGCGCGATAAAAAATAAACAATAAGACGTAACGGGGATTCGGCGCGCGCCGCTGGCGGTCTTCACGTTCCCGCGATCCAATTTTCCAGCAGCATGAGCCCCGCCGCGCCCGATTTTTCAGGGTGAAACTGCACCGCGCTCATCGCGCTCCGCTCCACCGCGCCGCAATAGGTACAATAATACTCCGCTTCCGCAGCCGTAATTGAAGCGTCTGCGGGGTCCGCGTAAAAAGAATGTATGTAGTAAAAAAAAGAATGTTCCGGCAATCCCTTAAAAAGCCGCGATGAGGGGCGGGCTTTCGTGTTGTTCCAGCCGATCTGCGGCACCTTTCGACCCGGAAACCGCCGCACCTTTCCTGATACGACGGAAAGCCCTCGCGTTTCTTTACCGTCAACCGGCGGCGCTTCTTCAGACGTATCGAATAAAAGCTGCAATCCTATGCAGATGCCGAGAAAGGGCTTGTCCGCCTGTATCCATTCCCGTATGGCGGAAGCGTAGCCTGATGTTTCAAGAGACGCCATCGCCGTAGCGAAATGCCCGTCCCCGGGAAACACGATCTTCTCAAAAGCGCGCATGTCTTCGGGACCGCGGACAAAGCGGGCGTCCGTATTGAGCCGCCGCAAGGCGTTCATCACCGAGCCGAGGTTGCCGGCGCCGTAGTCAATCACTCCAATCATACCATGACCGCCGGTCTGTCAAGCGCATCAAGAATACCTTTTGTCGAGGGAATCGCGTTTCGCGCCCGCCCGTCGACTTCCACAGCGTCCCGTAACGCGCGGGCTGCCGCTTTGAACAAGGCTTCTATTTTGTGGTGATCGCTTCGCCCCCGCACAATGTCAAGGTGGAGCGTAACGCCCGCCGACGCGGTAAAGGCGCGCCAAAAATCCTCAATGGTATCGGTTTGAAACGAAAAAGCACCGGAAACAAGGGGAACCCCGGAGAGTCCGGCGTTGAATACCAGAAAAGCTCTGCCGGAAACGTCAACCGCGGCGCGCGCTAATGTCTCATCCATAGGGAATAGGCAGTTTCCGCACCGTTTGACGCCCAGCTTGCTGTCCAGCGCCCGCGCGAAACACTGCCCCAGCACGATGCCGGTATCCTCTATCAGGTGGTGCTGATCCACCTCAAGATCGCCGGATGCCCGCGCCGTTATATCGAAAAGCCCATGTTTCGCAAAGGTATTGAGCATGTGTTTCATAAAACCGATAGGGTACTCCAGCTTGGCGGTTCCGCTTCCGTCAAGATTGAGAGTGATATCAATGTCCGTCTCTGTGGTTGTTCTGCGGATGTTCGCGGTTCTGTTCATGGCACCACCTTCCGTAAATCGTATTCAACAATATCGGTTGCGCCGAATTTCTTTAGATGCGGAATAATGCCGGGAACTTCGCTTTTTCTGACCGCTATTTTAACCGCAAAACCGGCGTTATCTCCATACAGCGGCGCAACCGTGGGGCTTCTCATGCTGGGCAGCGAGCCGATAAGCCCGTCAAACAGCTGCGCCGGCACGTTCATTTCAAGCATGACCCGCTCCCGCCCGTCAAGCACAGCCTTGAAAAGCATCGCAAGCTCTTCAATGCGCCCGCGTTTTTCCGGCTCGGCAAGCGCGGACTTTGACGCGACAAAACGGGTTGAAGACTCAAGGAGCGTGCCGATGATCTTCAAGCCGTTATCCCGCAACGTCCGCCCGGAGGACGTGTTATCAACGATCATGTCCGCATCATCGGGCGGAAACACTTCCGTAGCGCCATAGGTGCGGAGTATGCGGAAGCGGTACCCTTCGTTAGTAAGCCATCGTTCCGCAAGATTCACATATTCGGTCGCGACAGTCAGTTTTCTTTGTTTAAGCGCCGCAAGGTCGCGTTCAGCCGGCGCGGCCGCGACAATACGGACGCGATCAAACCCCAGGTCCATGATTTCTTCGACGTCGGCGCCGGTTTCTTGTATCCAATCTATACCGGTAAAACCCGCGTCATGACTGCCCAACTCAAGCAGCGCCCCCACGTTTTGCGGCTTCATTATCTTTGCGTCAAGCCATTCCGCCTCAATAACCGGACGGTACATCCTATCCGCAAGGAAAACAGGGAAGCCCGCATCGCTAAACAGGGCGGATATATTGTCAAAAATCCGTCCTTTCGGGATCAAAATACGCAATGTGTCCATGAAAAAGAGTATAGGGGTTATGAGACTGAATGTCTAGCGGGGCGTTTCGCGCGCTTGCGTGCAAGCGCTTGCTACGCAAAGAGCAGGATAGCCAGATACACGGCGCCGAACACCACGATACAGAAGATTCTGAAGGTACGCTCCCGTTTGCTTCCGGTAACAATGTGTGCGATATGATAGTGTCTGTTGTCCAGCGGATAAAACCACGGGACCCCTTTGCGGTTAAACGTATCAGCGAATAAATGGCTTACCCACCCAATACAAAAACCGACCCATATACTGAACAGCACATCGGTCAGCGCGGTATCGGGCATATAGCCGATAATGTACAACACCGGCAGCATGATTATCAGCAGCGCAAGACCGCTATGCGTTCCCCGCCTGTGTTTCGCAATAGGCAGGAGCAGCCGGACAAGACAAAGCAGCACAAACACGGCAAGAACCGGAAACAGTACATTCACCGGACGAATGAGCTTATCAATAAAGCATAAAGACACAGCCAGCCCTAATGACACGACTCCGAAAAAGGTTATTGATGATTTGAGAAATAACCGCACGGCTTTGCCGCCCTTACTATTCGGCAAATCAATATCCGGTCCAAGACTGCCCGCTATTGCCGGCAACATCCCAATCAACGGATAGTACACATGCTCCGCGCTTATACTAAAGCCGAATTTCTTCTCCGCAATACTTATGGCGACAGGGATAGCTCCGCTTAATCCGCCTACAACAATATGGGTATATCCATTCATCGTGTACGTTGTTCTCCTTACATAGTACGCAAAAGCGCCCAAAAATATTCACATGTTTTCACTGGAATTGGCTGTTCTCCGGCAGCCCGCATGGAAGAGCGGACGCCTTTTTCATTGGATATATATATGCCATATCAGCCATGTTGTAGATCATACTATCATATTTCCGCTACTGCTGATACTCCTATTGATGCGGTTCTTTCAGCAAACCGGCAAAGCCGGCAAATAAAGGGTGAAACGGCAAAAAAATATCCTCCGTCCCATAAGGAACGGAGGATTCGGCTTCACGGCGGGACCCATGTATTAGTACGCTTCAGACGCCGCCGCCACTATTTTCGCGGTTTTGACATCAAGGGCTTTCAAGCGCAAGCGCCGCATTGACCCTGTTCCGGAAATGCTTCCAGTTATCACGATATTTGCCCCTAACAATTTACCGATTGATACTGCGGAAGCATCGTCAACTTCTTCGGATAACTGAAATTCCATTTCACGCCTGATCGCGTCAAGGTTCTTCCGGTCTACCACTGTGAAATCGCCGAAGTTTGTTATAACGACCTCAAGTTCACCAAGGACGAATTCGGCGGCTTCACTATCCTTTGGCGTTATGCTTACCACAGCTACCGTCGTCTTCGGCTGGAGGCGGGTGATGATCGTATCGGCTGCCGCATAGAGCGCCTCTTCTAACGAGGGGTGTTCACTCGGTCTTTGCACGACCGATCTGCTGGCGGCAATGCCGCCAGCAGGCGGTACCGCCGGTTGTGCGGGAACAACCGGTTGTACAGGCTGTACAGGTTGCACAGGTTGTATAGGAACTACCGGTTGTGCGGGAGCCGGCGCACTGCCGCTCACCATGATAACAAAGTCGGTTACCGAATTCGCTATGATGCGAATCGTCATAACTCCGCCAGCGGCGGTGAACGATACTGCATCCGTCTTCATGCTATGCAGTTCCGCATGGATTTTGTGAGCGCCGTCTGAAACTCTTATAATGCCGGATTTGCCGTTTGTCAGCGTCAGTTTGCTTTTACCGTCAATATAGACCCACGCTTTGAATCCCGCATTGACCGTGCTTTCCATCCGTTGGATATGCAGTTCGGTATCCCCAAACACGAAGCCCGCGTTCAATACGGATATAGCGATAACCAGCGCCATGAATGTTCGTTTCATACCTATACCTCCTCTACGCCCGCGCCGCGCCGCGACGCCCCGCGCCGGTTAGACGCGAGGCATGGCAGCCTAGAATCTTACGCTTATTCCAACAGTGAGGAATCTGTTGAAAGGAGACTTTAATTTCCGGGCTGGTTCGCCATTCCCGCTTATTGTTGTCGAAAAGTTGTACCGGTCAAAACCGGCTTCCGCAAAAGCGCCGAGCGTGGATGTGAAATAATACGCAACGCCCACATCAAAGCCAAAGCCAAGCCCGGGCGGCGTTTTCACAGTATAACCCTGCGTGTCTTTAAGCCAATCTAATTGTTCGCCTTGCCACAATACGAAGCATATCCCTATCTTGCCCACCACATAGAGGTCAAGTTTCGGCATAATATCAAAGTGATACGCAACCCGCGCAAGAACGGGTACCGCAAGAATCGTGTCATTGTAAGCCGCATCTAATTTAGCCGTGTCCCCGCCGGCTTCCACGCCAAGAGAAAGCGGAATATTTATCGGCAGTATGTAGTCAGCATATATATTGCCGCCATATCCGAGCCCGCCGCCAAAATAATCAAGGTCGCTGCCGGAAGTATCCAACTGCGACAGAGCGAATCCGCCGCTGATAATAATCTGCGCGGATGCGCCGGCCGTCAAACCACCGAAAAGCAGCAGGAATGCCGCCGCTTTCACAAACACCGTACTTTTCATACCAATGTCTCCTACTACAAGAGGACTAAACGCATTGAAAGTACCGGTGAATCCGCGCATAATACGAATGCGTTTAGCAAACCCCAAAACCGGTCTCGTTCGTGCCTGAATTCGCCGGTTTTGGGTTCCTCTTTTCATAAAATATATTAACCGCCCATACGGGCAAGTTTCCTCATGTTATGCGAAGCCGTATCGCTGCGGTTTCGCGCCTCTGTTATAGAGCCGCTGTCATGCGACAGCGCCCTCCGCGCTGGCGATAGTGTCGTCCGCGCCGGCGACAGCGCCCTTCGCGCCGGCGATAGTGTCGTCCGCGCCGGCGATAGTCCCCTTCGCGCCGGCGATAGTGTCGTCCGCGCCGGCGATAGCGCCCTTCGCGCCGGCGATAGCGCCCTCCGCGCCGGCGATAGCGCCCTCCGCGCCGGCGATAGCGCCCTTCGCGCCGGCGATAGTCCCCTTCGCGCTGGCGATAGTGTCGTCCGCGCCGGCGATAGTCCCCTTCGCGCTGGCGATAGCGCCCTCCGCGCCGGCGATAGCGTTGTCCGCGCTGGCGATAGCGGTTTTATCCGGCAAGATAACAGCGCCGCCCAATAGCGGATGAGCCATGCCGGTTTTACGAGAATATATGCGTATAAAGCGATTATTAGCTTTTGTAGTATATAGTAAGATGATGGGGGGGGGGGGGGGATTATGAATAATGGAGGTACGGCTATCGCGCGTTATCAAATACGCCGCAGTAAACAAGGTGTTCATACTTTATTCTTCCTCCTTTTGAATACATTTAAATGTATGCCGTTTTGAAAAAAGTATACATCTTATGATGCTATATGTCAATATCTTTTTACGGCTTATTCCGGCTATTATGACGAAGATAAGGCGGGCGCCATGCGCGATACCGTACAGATACACCCTGTGTTGACACGCTATTCTCCGCCGGATTACCGCTTACCGTCACCTTTCCATACTGTACCGCAATGATAAGGGCGCGTCTGAAAACCGCGAAACATTTACGATCATGCCGCAGATGGCGAAAGTCGTGATCAGAGACGAACCGCCTGCGGAGAAGAAGGGCAGCGGTATGCCTGTCGTGGGTATAAAGCGTATGATAACCGCAAGGTTTGTAAAGGTTTGAGAGACAATGATCGTAACGTAACTGAATGCCAAAAGCCTGCGGAACACGCTGTCAGCCCTGTACGCGACAAGATAGCCCTGTACAATAAACACCGTAAACAGACAAGTAAAGAATAAAACGCCCATAAACCCGAATTCCTCCGCAAAGGAGCTAAAAATAAAGTCAGATTCGATCTCCGATACGCCCAATGTCCCTCCCTGTCCCAAACCCTTGCCCCAGAGACCGCCGGAAACAATAGCGGCGATGGATTGCGTAACTTGATGGTTCACGGTGAGCATCCCCTCATCAGGATGAAAAAAATAATACAGACGGGCGATCCGGTGCGGACGCATCACGATCATCGCCGCCGCGGCTGTCACGGCAAAAATAAAAATAGCCGCGAGATACCGCTTTTTTATTCCCGCCATGTCTAGCATAAGCCATATATTCACCAACAGAAACGTAGCTACGGCAAAACTGTTCTGGAACATAATAACGCCGATAAACAGGGCGCTGACGATCAAAAGCGGCAGTACGACTCCCATAAAGTTATCAAGCCTTTCCTGTTGACGGTCAAGCATGTGCGCCAGATAAAAGGGCAGCACGATTTTCGCGATTTCGGACGGTTGAAAACTGATCGCGCCGGGAAACCAGCGGTACGCTCCGTTTATTTTCTCTCCCCACAGTATCGGAATAATGTTGAGTACCAGCGTTACCAGCAATACCAGCAAAACAACGGACTTATGTCTGAGCCATTCAAGATTGAAAAAGATCGCCATGCAAAAAACAACCACTCCTCCAAGACCAAAGAAAAACTGCCTGCTGATAAAATGAAAGCCATTATTCAGGACGTTTTCAGCATAGCTATAAGAACCTGAATACAGGGTAACGAGACCTAATCCGAACAAAAAAAAGATGCTTGCCAAAAGAATAAAATCTAACGGCGCTTTCTGTCTTTTTTCTCTCTGTCGTTTTACTATTTTCATTGTATTTTCAGTGTGGAAAGGGCTATTATGGCAAACAAGCCGCCTAATATCCAAAAACGTATGACAACTTTTGTTTCATCCCAGCCGGATTTTTCAAAATGATGATGCAGCGGCGCCATCAGAAATACCCGCCTTTTCCTGCTCTTATAAGACAACACCTGTATCATAACGGAAGCGGCTTCTAACACAAACACCCCGCCTATAATAAGCACTAACACTTCTTTCTTTATAAGAAGGGAAATAACCGCAATGACGCCGCCCAAGGAGAGCGCGCCTACATCGCCCATGATCACTTCCGCAGGGTGGGCGTTGAACCACAGGAAGCCTACACACGCGCCCACAGCCGCGAGGCAGAACACCGTAATGTCGCCCGCGCCCGGTATAAACGGTATGCCCAGATACGCCGAATAATCGGCGCGTCCCGAAAGATAGGAAAGCAGCGCCAAGGCGATGAACACCAGCAGAAGCAGCCCCGCCGCAAGCCCGTCGAGTCCGTCCGAAAGGTTCACCGCGTTGGATTCGCCCACAATGAGCAGCACGGCAAAGGGTATCCACAATGCGCCCATATCGCACACGGGGTTCTTGAAAAACGGAAGGTACAGCAAGGTCGTCTCTTCATTTCTTGAAACATAGAGGATAAGCGTTACGGTAATAGCCACGATACACTGTCCGGCAAGTTTCGCCCGCGCGGAAAGCCCGTCTGAATTATGCCGGGTTACTTTAAGGTAGTCGTCCATAAATCCGACAAACCCGAGCGCGGCGAATGATCCGGTAATGATCCAAATCTGCGGATTTTTCAAGTCCTGCCATAACAGGGTAGAGATAATCATGGAGAGAATAATGAGAACGCCCCCCATAGTCGGCGTCCCCGCCTTCTTGAGATGCGTTTCCGGACCATCCAAGCGAATCACCTGCCCCATGTTCAGCCGCCTCAGCGCCGCAATGACACGCGGTCCAGCCATGTAGCAGATGAGCAGCGTAGTCAGCGCCGCGTAAGCAGCCCGAAAACTGAGGTATTGAAACACGTTAAACGGCGTGGCGTATTTTACAAGCGGGTACAAAAATTCTAAAAACATTGATAATTCCTTTATATTCGGCGATTTTGAAGCATGTCAGCGCGCGGATGCGCCCTCCGCTAACGCCGCCGCAAGCCGCTCCAAGGCGCAGCCTCGCGAGCCTTTAAGCAGTACCAAATCTCCTTCCTGTACATACGGTACAAGCAGGGCGGATAATTCCGTCATATCTTCTGTAAAAAAGAAAGTTTTGCGTTCCGGTTTCCCTCTTTTTTTCAGCATACCGGCTATTATGCTTGTTTCCGCGCCGAAAAGGAATATACTATCGGCGCGGGAGGAGGCGAGTAACCGCGCAATGCGCGTATGGGCGGCTTCGGAGCGCGCCCCCAATTCCAGCATTGAGCCGATGACATAGATGCGCCTGCCTTTCCATGCAATGCCATCGCAAAACTCAATCGCCGCAGCCGTTGATTCAGGATTTGCGTTATAGCAATCCTGAACAAGGGTAACGCGCCCCCTGATAATTTCGCTTCTGCCGAACAGGGGGCGTACGGACTCAAGCCCTTTCCGTATGGATGAAGGCGTAACGCCTGCTTCCCTGGCAATGGCAACCGCGGCAAGCGCATTTTTCACGTTGTGCGCTCCCGGCAGCGGGAAGCGTACCCTCATGCCGTCAAGCTCAAGCTCCGCGCCGTCAAGCCCTAAATCCGTAGCGGGACATACCGTATCGTACAATACGACCTTCCCGTTGACTGCATGGGCAAGAACATCCCGAAACGCATCGGAGGAAGGGATAAGCGCGGTTTCTCCGCCGGTAAACCCAGCGAAAATGGCTTTTTTTTCGGCGGCTATGGCTTCTTGAGAACCCAGCATACCGATATGAGCCTCGCCGATGTTGGTGATGAGCGCTATGTGCGGGGTAAGCACCCGGCTTAATTCGCCGATTTCTCCCGTGCGGTTCATGCCCATCTCGAAAATACCAACTTCGTGTTCGTCCCGTACCTCAAACGCCGAAAGCGGAAGACCGGTCTCGGAATTGAGATTGCCCTTATTCATCACGACCTTTTTTTCACACGATATGATTGCGCCGGCAATTTCTTTGACGGTTGTTTTACCCGATGAGCCGGTAATGCCGATTTTGAGCACATGAGGAAACCCTTCGAGATACGCCTTCGCCGCATCCTGCAAGGCGCGTAATGGAGCATCCACTGCAAAGAGAAGGGCGCCGTATTTTTCGGCGGCGGCTTGCAAAGCGCCGCCGGACAGTTTCGCTTTTTCAACAAGAGCCGCGACTGCGCCCGCCTTGAACGCATCTTCCGCATATTGATGCCCGTCCCGCGCCGTTCCGGTAAGGCATACAAAAAGCGCGCCCGCCGTACAGACGCGCGAATCAATGCACACCGAGGAAAAACCGGCGTCCGGCGGCGCTTTCCCGATTACCATGCCATGAGGCAGCGCCGCGCATAACTTGGCAAACGTCATGATACGGTTCACCAATTACTTCCCTTCATATATTTTTACTTGGATGATGTTTTCCGGCGGTATTTTTTTTAGGTTCATGGCTTTGGCTAATTGTTCGATTCTGGCGGCGGAAGCATAGGACGCGCCGCCCGCAATGAGGCGTTTTGATGCATTAACCCATAGTTCCTGATCTTCTTCAAGGCGAGTTACCGCATTACTGACGGAATTGTACCGGTTCGCCTGCCATACTACACCCGCAAAA
Organism: Treponema sp.; assembly: GCA_031276815.1. Taxonomy (GTDB): domain Bacteria; phylum Spirochaetota; class Spirochaetia; order Treponematales; family Breznakiellaceae; genus JAIRKH01. The sequence continues at coordinate 6,759 of JAISMJ010000052.1, read as the reverse complement.
AAGAGCGGAATCGTAATAATAAAAAAAAACGCCAGAATTTTAAAGCTCATTTTCATAATGTTCTCCCTATCTATCTTTTCAAATTTTTCAAATCTTTTCAATAACCCGTAAAAGAGCGCTCCTTGACGGGGCGTTCGCCCGTATTTCTTCCGCGCCCGGACCAACCGCCTTTCTGGTAACAAGCCGCCCCCGCCCGCTTTTTGCGAGTTCCCTCATATACTCCTTAACCCCTCGCGACTCGATAGAGTGAAAGGAGATAACCCCCAGCCGACCCCTGTCCCGCAACGATTCCCACGCCGCTTCCAGCAAGGGACGCAGCCCCGTGCGTTCGCCGTTCACCTCAATCCTGATCGCCATGAAGGTTTTTGTCGCCGGATGTACCGCCCCGTACCGGTATTGAGGAGGAACCGCGCGCGCCGCAATGTCCGCAAGCCGCTTCGACATGGTAATGGGCGACCGCGCCCGCTCCTCAACGATAGACCGGGCAATCCGCCTTGAGTAGCGTTCCTCCGCATTGGAGTACAACATATCCGCCAGCTCTTGTTCCGGCGTCCGCGCTATAATATCCGCCGCGGTTAGCCCTTGCGAAGGATCGATACGCATGTCTAATGGCTCATCCCTTGAAAAGCTGAAGCCCCGCCCTGATTGTGTATAATGGAAAAGGCTCACGCCCAAATCAATGAACGCCGTATCGAACCGGTCAACCCCAAACGCCGCATACTCGCGGCGGGTAAAAAAATCCTGCGATCTGCCGCGATAAAACCGCGCCCGCGTACCAAACCGTTCAAGCCGTTTTTTCGCTCTGTCCTGTATTGACGGATCCGCGTCAATTCCGATAATCTGTAAATCAGGAAAACGTTCCAAAAAGGCTTCGGCATGACCGCCTTCCCCAAGCGTTGCATCGCACATCACGTCCCGCTCCGCATGGGGAGCAAGGAGCGACAGCGTTTCTTCCAGCAAGACCGGCGTGTGAATACTGTCCATGTATATTCCATTGTATGTACTGCTCTATGGACTGTCAATAGAGCGCTGTCTTGTATACAGTACGCCCTGTCTGTACAACGAAATAAGCGGCTTATTTGCTTTAGAGAGCGAGTCATTTTTTTAATAAGCGGCTTATTCATTTAACAGAATGAGCAGCTTATTTAACAGAATGAGCAGCTTATTTTATAAAATGAGCAGCATATTTTATAAAATGAGTCTCTTATTTTATAAAATGAGCCGCATATTTTATAAAATGAGCCGCTCATTTAACAGAATGAGACTCTTATTTTATAAAATGAGACTCTTATTTTATAAAATATGCGGCTCATTTAACAGAATAAGCGGCGGGCGGGCTTTCAGGAGACAGCGGCAGTTACCGGCGCGTTACCCCGCGTCTTATTCCCGCTTTGAGCGAAGGCGCGTTACAACGCCTTCCCGTCGCGGCGGCGTAGCGCGGGCTTCCGCCGTTTTATAGCCCAAGTCGATGCTATTAAAAGACGCATACCTTTCCGGCAGCTTTACGTGTTAATAGTGTTCTTGCGCTTTAGGGAGCGGCTCATTTGTTTTAATGAGCCGCTCATTGGCGGGAAAACGGGGAAAACAAGACATGCGCTCTTGTCCGGCGGGATAACGGTTTTTATGAAAAGAGAATACACGCTTCATTACGAGCTTAAACGCCGCTACGCGGGGGTTGACGGGAAAACCGAAGCCGCCGTTACCCTCGCCGGTTGCGGCGGCGTATCGAAACAGTATATCTGTGACGGCATTACCGGCGCGGGCGAAATAATTGAGGTGCAAACGGGGAGTTTCGCCCCCCTCAAGGAAAAGGCGCTCGACCTTTCAGGCGAATATGCGCTCCGCATCGTCCATCCGGTTGTTCTGCATAAACGTATCGACCTTTATAAAGCGGACGGAACCCTCATTCATTCGCGGAAAAGCCCTGTATCGGGCAGTAAGTGGGACGTATTTAAGGCGCTGCTTTACGGATGGGAAATTGCGGCGCTGGACAATGTTTGCATAGAACTTGCCTTTGTTGACATAGCGGAAACACGGCGGGATGACGGTCGCGGCTCATGGCGGCGCGGGGGCGTCAGCATTACGGATAAACGGCTTATCGCTCTGTATCCGTCCCTCGCGCTGCGGGAAAAAGCGGATTATCTCCAGTTTGCGCCGTTTGAACCGGATGAACGGTGGACGGTTGCGGATTTGGCGCTCCGCGCGCGCATCACGCCTTCGCTTGCGCGGAAAACCGTATGGGTATTGACCAAGCTGCGGAGTATCACGCGGATCGGGAAACACGGAAGGGCGTGGGCGTACTCACGCCTCTAACGCCGCCTGTACCCGCGACAAGGCTTCTTCCAGCGATAACGCTTCGCTGGTTTCCCGCGCCGCCAAATTCCGCAGCGCCAGTTTTTCTTCCAGCGGATGACTGGCGGACGGAATGATCAGCCACCGGACGCCCTTCTTTTCCGCAGCCATGTACTGTTTGGCGAGTTTTTCTTCGGTAAAAAAGACTTCGCAGGCAAGCCCCGCATCCCGAAACCGCCGCGCTATCGCTTGATACGCGCCCGCGTCCGTTTCTTGTACGCAGGCGACGGCTACCCGCGCATAGGAAGATTGCCGCTCCAGCGCGCCGAGCGCCTCCAGCGCGGCTATGAGCCGGTCAAGCCCTATTGATGTCCCTACCCCGCTTATGTTCTCTTTGGAATACAGGCTCGCAAGGTTGTCGTACCGCCCGCCGGAACAGACTGACCCTATGTCCGGCATATCGTTGAGGAAGGTTTCATAGACGACGCCGGTGTAGTAATCCAAGCCCCGCGTGACGGACGGATCGAGTACGCAGGAAGCGGCAATGCCGCCGGCGTGCTGGAGCATGAACGCCCGAAGCAGCGCGAGCCGCTCCGATTCGGGCGAAGTCCCGCCGGAAAGTCCGGTAAGGCGCTCCAAAACGTCTTCAAAACTGCCGGTTACCTCAATGAATTGCAGAATACGCTCCGCTTTATCGCCCGCAATGGCGGAAAGCCGCTCCGCAACCGCGTCCCGCCCGATCTTGGCGAGTTTATCCACGAGCCGCAGTATGTCCGCGGATGCGTCAAGTACGCCGAGCCGCGCGAGAAACCGGTTGAAAAGTCCCCGGTGATTGAGACGGATCGTAACGCCGCCCGCGCCTATTGCCTTGAGCGTATCGTGTATAACGAGGAGGATTTCAAAATCGCTTGCCGCGCTGTTCGAGCCGACAATGTCAACATCGCACTGGGTAAACTCGCGGTACCTGCCCCGCTGGGTGTTTTCGCCGCGCCACACCTTGGCAATGTGGTACCGCTTGAAAGGCAGCGTGAGTTCGGCGCGGTGTCCGGCAACGAAGCGGGCAAACGGCACGGTAAGGTCGAATCTGAGCGCCACATCGCGCCCTCCGTTATCGGTAAACCGGTAGACCTGTTTCTCCGTTTCCCCCCCGCCCTTACCGAGTAAAATATCAGCGTATTCAAGGGCGGGCGTATCAATAGGCGCAAACCCAAACGATCTGAATGACGCTTCAATCTTTTCCATGAGGCTTTTTCTCTCAATTTCCGCGCTTGGCGGAAAATCCCGAAACCCTTTTAATACACGCGGTTCAATGATGTTCATAGTGAAAAGTATAACGTACCGCGTGGTTTTTCTCAATAGAGCGGTTCCATACGCTTGAAGCGCATCGCTCTCTGTTCCATGAGCATTTATTGACATATACCGTTACGGGCGCTATACTAACAACACGATACTTTTTTAGCATTGAGGAGAACCATGACAACCCGTAACATGCCCATCGGCATTCAGGACTTTGAGAAATTACGAACTGAGAACTACGTCTACGTAGACAAAACCACGTACGTGTACGACCTTGCGTCAAGAAGCACGCCGTACTTTCTGGGGCGTCCCCGCAGATTCGGGAAAAGCCTCCTGCTTTCCACGTTCAAAGCGTATTTCCTCGCCAAGAAAGAGTTGTTCAACGGGCTCGCGTTAGCGGGGCTTGAACGCGAGTGGATCGAATACCCCGTCTTTCATCTTGACTTGAATATAGGGCTTTACGACAGCAGGAAGGGGCTGGAGGACGTTCTTGACGCGCAATTACGAGAATTCGAGCGCGTTTGGGGTAAAGACGAAGCGGATACCACGCTTCAGATTCGTTTTTTGAGCCTTATCCGGCGGGCGCGCGAAAAGACGGGCAGGAAAGTCGTCGTGCTTGTCGATGAATACGACAAGCCGCTCATCTCCACCCTCGAACAAGGCGAAACCCATGACGACATTAAAACCGCGCTCAAAGCCTTTTACTCCGTGCTGAAATCAGCGGACCCTGACCTCCGCTTCGTTCTGCTCACCGGCGTTACCAAGTTCTCCCAAGTCAGCGTGTTCAGCGACCTGAACCACCTCCGCGATATCAGCATGTTGAAAGAATACGCCGGCGTCTGCGGCATCACCGAGACGGAACTGCTGGACACCTTCACGCCGGAAATAACGGCGCTGGCGGAGGAAACCGGCGCTCGTTATGAGGACACGCTGGCGCTGCTGCGGAAAAACTTCAACGGCTACCATTTCTCACGAAACAGCGAAGGCGTCTATAACCCGTTCAGCCTGTTGAACACGTTTGCCAACAAAGCGATCACGTACTACTGGTTTCAGACCGGCACGCCGACCTTTCTCATCAAGGAACTGCAAAAGAACAAACTCGACCTCCGCGCGTTCAGCGGCGGCGCAAGCATGGATGACATGGATATTGCGGACTACCGTTTCGGCAAAAATCCCGTGCCGCTCCTCTATCAGACGGGCTATCTTACTATCAAAGACTATGACACCAAGTCTATGAACTACACGCTCACGTTCCCGAATGAGGAAGTGAAATACGGGTTTCTTAAAAGCCTGCTGCCGCACTATATTCCGGTAGCGGAGCGGGAGGATTTCTTCATCAAGAGCTTTTTGAACGATCTTGAGCGGGGAGACATAGATAGCGTGATGGTTCGGTTTCAGGCGTTTTTTGCGAGCATACCGTATGACTTGACGGACACGTTTGATAAGGAGAAGGATTACCAGATGGTGTTTTATCTGGTATTCACGCTGCTGGGGCAATACACGGAGGCTGAAGTGCGGAGCGCGCGGGGGCGGGCGGACGCGGTAGTGAAGACTGAAGATGCGATATATGTGTTTGAGTTCAAGATAAGCAAAGGCGGCACTGTGGAAGACGCGCTCAAACAGATAGAGGGGAAGGGGTATCTTATTCCGTACAGCGCGGACGGGCGGCGTGTGGTCAAAGTGGGGGTAGTGTTTGATGAAGAGAAACGCACTATAGCCGAATGGGGGCAAGCATAACTCTCTTCACTTCTTAATGCGTGAGAGTCATTCTCACTAGTGGGTGAGAGTCATTCTCACTAGTGGGTGAGAGCCATTCTCACTAGTGGGTGAGAGCCATTCTCATTAGGGGTGAGAGTTCACTCTGGGAAGGAGTGAACCCGCGTAGCAACAAAAAAGCCCTTGCTTAACATTAAGCAAGGGCTTTTGTTACCTCTATACAACCGGCATATTAGAAGGCGTATTTGAGTTTGATGGGGACGCTCCACTGGAAGTGTCCATAGTCATCTTTCTGATGCTCATCATTGGTATAATTTGTTAATGCCATGTCAAACGCCACGTTTAATGTGCCGCCGCCATAGGCTTTCTCAAAGTATGGTTTTGCCGCAAAGGTTACGGTGTCGTCATAGTCCGAAGTGCCGCCGGTTGTCGATGCTCCGGTCAAGCCGAAAGTAAGATCAGCGCCGAATTTGCCTATATTGAGCTTGTAAGACGGCGTAAGTTTAATACTAAAGGAAAAGCCGTTTTCCGTTTTGGTCTCAGTTGATCCGGGGGCGGGGGTTTTCTTCGTCGTTGAACCGCCGAAGCCTACTTTTATGAGTGCGCCTATATCGAAAGCGTCCAGGGTGTATCCTGCTTTAAGATGAATCTTAAGCGGCTTTTGACCTGTTATCTCATAAGCAATAGCAGGAGGGGCAACGCCAACAGGAGCATTATGAACGTTAAACGTCTGGGGAAGGTAGAAGAATACGCCGAGTTGGAGCGTAACGTTCTCAATAGCGGTTACTGCAACGCCTAAGTTAAGTTCGCTATAGGTAACGCCATCTTTATAAACAGTCTCCTGTAAATCATCCTTGTTGCTTCCGCCCTTAAACCCTAACCCAAAGTCGGCAATGCCCGACAGCGAGTAAGCGGCATACGCGCTAAATACAGAATAGTTGTTTTTTATTTCCTGGGAAGGCAATATTGGCTTGTCTTTAGCATACGTCCCTGTAACCGGCAGACCAAACGCAATTTCCAAAGCGTCTAATGGATATATCTGGAGTCCAACGCCGCCACTACTATCAACTACTTTAATGCCGGTGAATACGTCTTCATGAATGGTAAAGGGTCTCCATGTATCAATCATACCATACGTAGCTTTCACATATTTAATGGGCTGCCACCAGACCAATACGTCCGCAAATTCCGGCTTCTTTTTGATATTAAACTGTCCGCCCCATGTTTTTTCCTCATTAGCGGCGACTACTTTCAAATTGGCGTCAGACCCGAAGCCGTGTCCTAATTTAGTGCTCGCGTCAACGAACGGTGGTACTGCTGCTCCTGCTGCTGGCGGTGGATTCACCTTTTTCCCGCCTTCTCCATCCACTACTGTCCACGTGCCGGAAACTTCACCCGAAAAAGTGATTTCCGCAAAAACATTACTTGCCGCGAGGGCAAGAACTAAAAGCGCAA
>JAISMJ010000044.1 GCA_031276815.1 Treponema sp. | reverse complement strand
AACTCTTTATAGAGAAATAAGATAGAGAAAAGAACTAGATGCCGCGATTGATTAAAAAGACGCTTTAAGACAATGGGGGGGGGGGGGGGATCGAGTTAGAGTCTTGCGCGCCGGTAATGACGGATAATGCCGCGCCGCGTGACAGATAAAAAACCGGTATGTTGATAACACAACTTTTATTCATGGGAAAGAGTATACATGGCGAACATACGTTTGTCAAGAGATAGTAACGCCTTTTTTGTATTTTTTTGACAGTTCTCAAGACGGGCGACATTCGCGCACGGCATAGCCGCGCAGCCTCATAACCCGCGAGTAAACCACGAAAACGCCGCTTGAAACGTCCCGATAAACGCGCCGAGAATAGCGCCCAACACATTGATCCATGTAAGCTGATCCGCCATGATGTCTAATATGATGCCTTCAACTCGAATCATGTCGAGTTCGTCAATGCGTTCCGCGACCTATGCTCTAAGGTGCGGATGTCAAAATAAGGAGACTAAAAATTTAGGAGTGAGAAGCTGGGCGTGTCCCTCCTGTGGAACATTACACGACAGGGATATAAACGCAATGAATATAGGTAAAAAGCTAGAGTAACACCACGTACAGCCTCGAAGAAGGAAGAAAAGTTGATACCATTGCTATAGCGGAATGAGCGATAGCATAAGTATCAAGCCTCCCCGTTTATGGGGAGGTAGGTGAATAAAGCAGAAATATGAAGCTCAACACCCGCAGGCAGAGGGCGTTCAAGCGAGCCGTCTGCGGCTATTCCCGTATCAACGCCGCAAGCTTCGCTTCTTCCCCCGCGGACAAAACAGCGGGCAGTATGGCGGGCTGCTCCGGATCGGGCGGCAGCACAAAGCCGCCTTCCAAGAAACGCCGAAACAACGCATCATAGCCGCCCTTATCCGCACACGGGCGGAGATAGATGCCTTTTTGCCGCCATCCGCTTGCAGCGAGCGCTTTCGTTACTACGGGAACATGCGGCGCTCCGCGTCCGCCTCGTTCTATTTCCGCAAGCAGATCGTAGATAGCGCGTGTTGTCGCCGCAAGAATAACCGGCGGAATCACGTCCGAAGCGGGCGGGCGTCCGGCGGGAAACGCCCCGTTCCGAACCGCCAGCATCTTGGGCGCGAGGTGCCACGGCGCTACCGGCACCAGCAACGGATAGGCGGACATATCCGCCGGAAGAAAGGGACGCCACAACGCCGCAAGTCCCCACCTCGTGGGTTCCCGCTGGTTTTCCGTCTCATCATCAAAAGCCGGATCGAAAAGACGCGGGCGTTCATCATGCGCGTTGAAACCGTAGGCGTTCAATGCGCGATACAAGGCGTCGTCACCGACGTATAGATAAAACGAATAGCCGGGCAGCAGTTTCGCAAGCGCCTTGAGAAGGCGGGCTTCCAGATGATTGGGGAGGGGCGCGAAAAGCCCTCGTTCCGCAGTATTTTTAAGTTCCCGCACCACGTGCGGAGGAGTATGTCCTAATAGAGCGGCGCCCCCAGCCTGCCACAGATCAACGTACCGTTTCCCGTTCGCCGCATAGAGGCGAAACTCGCGAGCTCTCGTGATATGGGGGAGTTGCTCAAACAACGCGGCGTTACGTTTCATCTATTTTTGTGAGTCTTGCGCGATGGTAGGTACTCAGAAAACTCGCTTCCTTACCGGTATCAAATTGAATGTGCAAGATGTCCCCCGTTGCATGAGCGCGAATGTCTTTCACATAGCCATAGCCGTTGTCGTCATTAAAAACACGGTCCCCGACATGCCAGCCCTTACCGCCCGCTGGTCTCGCGCCTTTTGCCACGGCTTTTGCCGCAGCTTTTGCCGCGGCGTGAGGAGCGGGTTTCGCTGAAAATCCGTAGGGCGCTCTGCCGATGACGCGCAGGGCGGACGGGTCGATTTCATTCAGAAAGAGAGACGGTTCCATGAACGCCGTTTTTCCGAATACGCGGCGCATGGCGCAGGAGGTGAGGTACAATTCGTCCATTGCGCGGGTTACGCCCACGTAAAAGAGGCGGCGTTCTTCCTCCAAGTCCTCTTCTTTTTTATCGTCCCTGGGAAAAACGCCTTGTTCAACGCCGGTGATAATCACTCGCTTGAATTCAAGCCCCTTGGTGTTGTGCAGCGTGATGAGCGTTACGGCGTTGGCGTCCGTATCCCGATTCTCCATGGACCGGTCAAGCTCTATGTGTTCAAGGAATTCGATCAATCCGTCCACGGTCGCCGGATACAGACTCGCCGCATTGGCGAGCTCTTGCAGGTTCGCGATGCGCTGATTGCCCGCGATTTCATCATGTGTTAGATGGTACGCGGCAATGCCCGTATGCTGGATAAGCGTTACCACGCAGACGGAAAGCCCTTCGCCCGCGATAACGTCTCCTTTTTTAGCGGCGTTGTTTTTTCCCCCCGCCTTGTTCGCCTCGCGTCCGTCTTTTGCCGGCGTCCGCTCCGGCGTTTCACGTTCCGGCGGATACGCTTCGCTCATGTCAAACAGAGCTTCATCAGCCAGCGTCTGCGTACCGTGTTCGCCCGCCGGATACGCCAACGTGGAACGCCCCGCGTCAAGGGCTTCCAAGAACGTCGTAAGTCCGGCTCGCGCCCGCGTCGGCATCAGCGCCGCAAGCCGCCGCGCCGAAGCCGCAATATCCCCATCCGCGGCTTCCGCAATCACCCTGCCCACAGTAGCCTCGCCCACGCCGCGAGCCGGCTTGTTCACCACGCGCCGGAAACTGATTTCATCCCGCGGATTAACCAAAAAAGACAGCAAGGCAAGCGCGTCTTTGATTTCCTCCCGCTCATAGAACTTGAGCGATCCTATCACCCGGTAGGGAATATGCCGGCGCAGCAGCTCGGTTTCAAAACCGAGTGATTGGGCGTTTGTCCGGTACAGAATAGCCCAATCCGCGTAACGCGCGTTTTCTCTCTGGCGTTCCGCGCCGCCGCTCGTCCGCGCGCCCGCGTCCGGATGCGCGGCGTTTTCGATAAGCTGCGCCGCAAACGCGGTCTCTTCATCCTGATTCGGGAGAAACGCCAGCACCGGGGTCTTTCCCGCGCCCCGTTCAGCGATCAACGTCTTGCCAAGCCTGCCCGCGTTGTTGTCCACCACAGAAGAAGCTACCCGCAAGATGGCGGACGTTGAGCGGTAATTCCGTTCAAGCCGGATGATGTCCGTGTTGGGGAAGCGGTCCGGGAATTCGAGAATATTCTGGACTTCCGCGCCCCGAAACCGGTAGATCGACTGGTCGTCATCGCCCACAACGCACACGTAGGTTTCGGGCCCGCAGAGTTCCTTCAAAAGCATAACCTGGGCGACATTGGTATCCTGATACTCGTCGATCATGATGACCTTGAACCGGCTGCGGAACTCCTCCGCAAGGGACGGATCGCCCCGCAGAATGTCAACCGGTTTCTTAATGAGATCGCCGAAATCGACATTACCGATGCCGGTAAGCCGCTCCTCATATTGGGTATATATCTTTTGAAACTCTTTCCGGTAATTGATGCGTTTTAATTCAGGATCAGAGGGCCCCATGAAATAGTCTTTTGCCCGCGCAATCTGATGGGCAATGACCTTAATATCGGACTTGGGTTTTTCCGGCTCCAGCGTTGAAAGCAGGCTCGCCATGTCGTCATCATCGTAAATAGTAAACGCGGGATTGAGCCCCGCGCGTTTCGCGTTCCGCCGCAAAAACCACGCGCCGAAAGAGTGAAACGTCCGCAGCATCGCGTATCCGGCGCGCGCGTCTATGGCCGCGGCGCGTTCCGCCATTTCCCGCGCCGCCTTATTGGTGAAGGTTACGGCAAGAATGGCATAAGGAGGTATCCCCCGTTCACGAATGAGATAGGCGATTTTAGTCGTGATAACCCGCGTCTTACCGGAACCCGCGCCCGCTAATATGAGCAGCGATCCGCCGTTATGCAGCACCGCTTCCCGCTGCTCCGGATTGAGCATCGATACATAAGGCGGCGCCGTTTCTGTCATGATCCTATCTGTCATACGCCCTCACATCCGCGTCTCATGTCTCCGCGTCCTCTGTTATATGTCCAGCAGCCGGCTATACGCCTCAAGCGCGGCGTCTCCGGAGCCGCCCGCAAGTACTTTTTTGGTCAGCGCCTTACCGAGCTGCACGCCTTCCTGATCGAAGCTGTTGATGTTCCACACAAACCCCTGAAACATGACCTTGTTTTCAAAGTGGGCGAGAAGCGCGCCGAGCGCATGAGGCGTAAGCCGTTTGCCGAAAATGAGGCTTGAAGGGCGTTTGCCGGTGAATTCCTTGTTGGGATCCGCGTCGGTTTTGCCTTTGGCAAAGGCGGTTATCTGCGCCGCAAGATTCGCCTTGAGTTTTGTCTGGCTGCTCGACCCGTCAACCGTCACGTCATCCCCGCGCTGGCTTTCGACAAACCCAATAAACTGAAGCGGAACAATATCCGTGCCTTGATGGAGCAGTTGGTAAAAGGAGTGCTGTCCGTTGGTACCGGGTTCGCCGAATACTACAGGACCCGTGGCGTATCCGACGGGCTGCCCGTTGCGGTTTACGCGCTTGCCGTTGGATTCCATGTCAAGCTGCTGGAGGTGGGCGGGAAAGCGGGAAAGCGCCTGACTGTAGGGAAGCGCCGCCGTATAGGGAAACCCAAGGAAATTCCGTTCCCACACGCCGATAAGCGCGTCAAGCAGACTCGCATTCTTGAGTATATCGCTCTCCAGCGCCAATGCGTCAGCCTCATGCGCGCCTTCGAGTATTTGTTTGAAGACGCCCGCGCCGAAGGACAGGGAAAGGATCACGCCGCCCACGCCTGATGTTGACGAATAGCGCCCGCCGATATAATCGTCTATGTAGAACGAGTCGAGGTACGCGGGATTATGCGCGAGCGGGCTCGTCTCACTGGTTACCGCGACAATATGGCGGCTGGGATCAAGCCCCGCGGCTTTCAGCTTTTCCTTTACGAAAAGCTCGTTTGCAAGGGTTTCCTGCGTGGTCCCGCTCTTCGACACCAGCACAAACACGGTTTCCTCAAGCGGCGTGGACGCAAGTACCGCGGAAGCGTCATCGGGGTCCACATTGGAAATAAATTTCGCGGTAAGCTTCCGGCTTCCTTCGACCGCCGCCCACTGTTCAAGAGCGAGGTACAGGGCGCGCGGGCCCAAATCCGATCCGCCAATACCGATTTGTACGGCGTGGGTGAAGCGTTTACCGGTTGATCCCGTAACAGCGCCCGCATGAACGTCATCGGCAAACCGCGAAAACCGCGCAAGCTCCTGTTTGTAGAAATCCCCCAGATTTTTCCCATCCGCGATCACGTCTGTGCCGAGCTGCCCGCGCAGCAGGTGGTGAAGCGCCTTGCGGCGTTCTCCGGTATTCATCATGTCGCCGTCAAGGAGCGCCCTGTATTTGGCGATGAGTTCCTGTTCATCAGCAAGCGCCTGAAGCGCCGCAAGCACGTTTTTCGTAACCGGTTTCGCCGCGAAAGAATACGACAACCCTCCCGCCATAGGCGCAACGGCGCTCCGTATCCGCTCCGCGGTAAGCTCCGCCGCGTAATCAAAATGGACGCCCTCCCGCGTAAGCGCGGAAAGAGTCGTAAACGCCTGTGTTTTATCAAAATCAATATAGCGCATGGTCTTCTCCTATTACTATGAAAGTATAGGTGATAAAGGGAAATTATGAAAGGTGGGAAAAACGTACCGGAGCGGTATTTGCGCGAAAGGGGAGCGGCGTCCATAACGGCGCGCCTCCTCGCCGGTTCTCCTCGCCGGTTCTCTTTATAAGGCGGAAGCGTCCGGAGCGGTCCAAAGCGCCGCAACGGAGCGTCATGGCTGTCGTCAGGTACACCCGAAAGAAACATAGGTTGACACATCCAGAATAACGGTATACCATCAAGAGTAATTGGTATACCAATCAACCTTAATGGTATACCATAAAACTTTCTGGGTATACAAATTGAACTTTATGGTTTACCATACAACATATTTGGTATACTAATCAACTTTGATGGTATACCGATCAGCCTTTGCGGTATACCCAAAAATCTTTTAGGTATACCAACCGAACTTTTTAGGTATACTAAAAAACCTGTTGGGTATACCTAAAAACCTTTTGGGTTTAAGGGAGAACTATATGGACGTAACAGCAATAATAGCGATACTAGCAACGCTGGTTGGAGCGCCGACAATAGTATTTTCATTTATATATAAAATTATAAAAAACACGCAGGATTTAAAAAAATTGCAGTATCAAAAAGAAATACTAGCGTTAGAAATTGAGAAACAACACGCCCAGCTAGAAGTATTAGAAGCGGAAAATAAACGCTATGATAAAATAATACAGGAACAGTAAAAAGCCGCGCGGCATTGCAGCAACCGTTGCGGAGCAACGCGTGGGAATGTGCCCCCGGCTACGCTGGGGGCACGTAAACAATCATGTTAGGCGTAGTTGGAGCGTTTATGACTTTTTATTCACCATTATTTGTATGTGCATTATATACATTGGCAAATGTATGGGTATAATTCTGTAAAATTTCTAATTCCTTCTCGTATTTATTTCCACCCAAACTGTTGTTAATTCCCGTTAGATAATCAATTAAAATTTTTACAATGCTTCGATTCTGATTGGTTTCAACCAAAATTTGTTGAACCACATCTGCCCGTTGGGGAGAAGGATTGAGGTGTTGCGATAAATCCCTTTCCAAGCTGCCAATTTTGACCGTTTTATTGGCCATATCTATAAGACCCCGGGCTGAACTCAAGAAACCTTCTGCTTCACGGACCCTTGGATCGGTAATTTCCCCATTTTCGTTGGGAGCAAAAGATTCAAGCCGAATCGGATAGGGTCCCATGCTTTTCTGGTTTAGGTTCAAATCCTGATAATCCAGATAAAAGGTTCCCATACTATTGTTTTGAGGAATTTTGTTCATTGCAACTTCGGCAAACATGGTTTCATAATCGCCATGATGCAACGTAGGTAAATAGTAATATATGGTATTGCCTTCCACATAATTTTGATACCCCCAGGTATTCTTAAAAACAATACCCTCAGAAAGAACCAGCCTCATTCGTAAATCACGGGCGGCAGGAACCGGCATACGGTCTAGTTCTGTTTGGAATATCTTTACCATATTCGTCATGATCCGGGATAAACCGGGAACTGCCGCCCCCTTCAATGGCTACGTCCACCATTAATCCAGTCGCGGTATTCAGTCCTAATAATACGGTGGTTATATGTATGCCTTTCTTGTTATACGATGCGGCCAGGTCCAAGCGGTTTTTGCCCTTTGAGTCCCATTAAAATATACGCAGGGTAATCAAAATCATTTTGGGCAATATAATGTTCTATTTTTATATCCTCCGGCAAAATAGTATATCCGCTGTGGGAAAGATAGGTTCCTCGATTTGAACCGCCGCCTTCAGAAGCGCCACCGGCGAACAACACCGAAATCCCGTAAAAAAAACCAAAAATCGTCAAGGGTAATGTTTTAATTTTCATAACCCATGGTACCATTGATGGAAGAAATATTGTCAATGGATTTTTTGTAAATATTTTCACCCATTTCTGCCCCAATTGCGCCTACCGTTCCGGCTGTTTACGACGGTTTGACAGCCCGAATAGAAAAATGCGTAGCATTTTTAGGGCTGGCAAACTGTGGGTGTAGTGAGCCGTGGGAATGGAGTGCAGCGGAATGACCTAGGCGAACGGAACCCCGAGCCGCTACTGCGGCGAAGCGTAAACAGTCCTGTTATGTGCAGTGGGGGCGTACACCATTATTATCGTTATAATATTAATGCGAAATAATTTAGCTAATTATTTTTATCGACCTAAATCGTTTTGCGCCATGGACGGCGCAAAACGTATAATGTTTTCAATTCCTAAAAAGCCCGGATCGCACGAACCCAAAAGGTCAGCTGCTTTGGAGTCTCTTCAACATAACTACCATCTTTGAAAGAATGGCTCCATGCATGCCCAACTCCACTAGACTGAGATGAAGACCAATAACTTTTATTATTAAAGGAAACTAAACCGCTCTGTACAAGGTTTCTGTACATAATATTCATTTCGTCTCTGCTCGGCATAAACCAGTCGGCAAATCCGTTGTATTTCATATTTATGCATGTCTGCGCTGCATGTCCATTTTCCCCTTGTACCCGCGATTGTTCTATAATGAGTTGCGTGTTTCTTTTACCGCTTCCTATTGTTAGTCCGGTGCCAAATATATAAAAATACCCTACAGCCTCAAACTCAAAGTCTTTTAAACTACCATCCGGATTGGTGATAACGTTAACTTTCACCCCACCAGGCCCCCATTGGGATTCAAATTCAGTTTCTGGTGGTGCAACTTCTAGGTATCGCCAACCATCTGAGAAAATCCCCTTGTCAAAAAATATGATACCGCCCGCAGGGCCTCTATCGCCTACACTGTAAATTTCTTGTTGCGCATGGCAATAAAAGTTAATTGCCAATAATCCGATAAATCCAAAGAATGCTCTTTTCATGTTCTCAATCCTCCTATGTTTCGAAAGAAATACCTACTGTAAATAGATATATACAAATTTACGCCAACGGCGTATATATTATTATGGATTGATAAAAATTTTAATAACCCATAAAATAATGATTATTTTGTTTCCATAAATGGTTTGTTCGTAACCCGTAGTTCCCTAACAACGGCCGCCTGAAAATACCTTTCGCCTTGGTACAAGTTACCGGGGTTCTCCGGCGGAGGAGTTGCGTTTCCCCATGCCGCTGTTTGAGAGAGGATGCCCGCCCGGTAAATTATCCGAAGTAGATAATAGTTTGGCTTTTTTTGTAAACGTAATTAGTTATCCTGTAGGCAGGCAACTTGCATAATACCGGTATGATAAATATTATGATATTTTACATTTATTGGAAAGAGGGCAAACCCGCAAGGTAAAAAGTATTTAAGAAATTATATAAAAAAGTAGAAGGATGAAGGCGGAATTGGAATTGGAATTGGAAATGGAATAACAGCCCCACTTCGCCTAACAGGACTGTATCTGCTTCGCCGCCGGTAGGCGGCTTGGCCTTCGAAAAACCCCGGTCGGGCTACGCCCTTTGCGGGGTTTTTCTCCGGCACATTTTGGCCCGCCGCAATGCTGCGCATTGCTTTATGGGCGGGCCAAAACGTCAGATACAGCCGGAACGTTATGTGCAATGCCACCCTAAAATTTGTTGGAAATATATGAAAAACATAAAAAAGGATTGACATTATCGGAAAGACAATGTATAAAGAATTTATGGTATATTTGGGGGATAAAGTTATGGACAAAAAAGAGAATTTGGTTAAATATTTTTGGCAAATAACTTATGCGCATACAGTAGCATATTTTGTTGCAGGAATTTTTGCACTTATTGTTGTAAATTATAGGGATTTATTTGCAACGGAAATTATATCATCATTTATGCTTTCCGTAGATGAACCCATTGTGGCATTAGGTGGAACATTTTTACAGATGTTTCGTGGAATAATTATCGCATTAATAATTTTACCTTTACGGAAAGTATTTTTTGAAGAAAAACATGGTTTAATAAAATTGGGAGTAATTATTTTAGGTTTTTCATTATTGTCTACCATAGGGCCTACAATGGGCTCATTTGAAGGGTATATATATACAAAGATACCGGTAATGTATCAGATACTGGGTTATCCTGAAGCAATAATTTACATATTATTATTTATTGGATTATTAAATTTTTCAAAAAAATATGGACATAAAAAAATAGTAACAATAATTTCAATAATAATAATGATATTGTTGAGTTTAATGGGAATAATGGGATATTTAATGGCATAAAAATGGAGTACGGGTGGCACTGCACATAACAGGACTGTTTACGCTTCGCCGCCGGTAGGCGGCTCGGGGTTCCGTTCGCCTAGGTCATTCCGCTACGCTCCATTCCCACGGCTCACTACACCCACAGTTTGC
>JAISMJ010000030.1 GCA_031276815.1 Treponema sp. | reverse complement strand
TGGAAACATACCCACCTACGCTTTTGCCGTCGGCGGGATAAGGCTGTCTGGAAAAAATAGCCGATGCGCTACTCGGAGAAAGGGATACCACCTGGCTCACGATAGATGCAACTCATACTAAAGTCCATGCGGATGAGCGCGGAGCGGTCGGAGGAAATCAAGCGGCAGGGCGTACAAAAGGAGGCTGAATACCAAAGTCCATCTGGCTCTAGATAAGAGGAGAAAGCCAGTACGTATCCTGCTTTCAGCGGGGCAGGATGCGGATTGTGCATATGCGATGCGCTTAATTGAGGGTTTGCCGATACGGGTCTTGTTTGCTGATAGAGGGTATGACGTGAACTGGGTAGTAGAGACCGCCCGCGCGAGAGGCATTGAGGTAGTTATCCCACCCAAGCGGAAGCGTAAGGAGGCGCGGAGGTATGACAAAGCGCTGTATAAGGAGCGCCATCGTATAGAGCATGTATTTCGGTGGCTTAAACAGTGGAGAGATATCGCCACTCGGTATGCTAAACGCTCTGATTCCTTTCTCGCCGCTTCTATCTCAGATCTATCTTCCTTGTCTTTTGACGACACTCCCTAAAAGCCATAGCGGATGAGTCAAAAGCCGCCCTGTCGAATACCGGCGTACTAGCCGGTTTGCGCCGAATAACGCCGGTTGCGGACGGCGTAACGGATGCGTTTTTTCGCGCCAACGCGGGACGCTCTTTTTGAGCGGCACGCCCTCCGATTTGAGACATATGTATATATGAGATAATAAATAATGAAGCTAAACTAGATTCTGCGGGGGGGGGGGGGGGTTACTCTTACTACGAGTACCGGACGCTTTTTTACGCGAAAAAAGGACGGGTAATTCGTTTCGTTTTTTGGACTTCCGCATATAAGATACGCCAATTCTCTGATACACAACCATGAGACAAAAGACGCGCAACGTACTTGACATTAGCTTACTTCGCAACGCATAAAAAACCATTCCATACTTTCTCCATTATTAATACTACAATAGTGAATTGTAATCCATTCAGTACGTTAGATAAACATACATAAAATTTTGCGTTTAGTCAATGGGCTATAGTCTAAAAAGTCTACAATTTGATTTTTTTTCGTATCACAATTCCCCGCGGCGGCCGGGTACGGAGGCTATGCGGCGCGGCATTGGAGGAGCGCGTCCGTCCGCTCCCCCCCTCATCGCGGTCTGCGCAACAAAAAGCCGCGCTAAACAGTAGCGTATTGACTTAATCTCACTATATCGTCATACTTGCCTATGATTTGGTATTGATAATTATAAGCTATGGCGTATATCAGCGGCGCCGCCGCTGATGTGTATAGGAGTACAAGAAAAAGAACAATGGCAAAGAAAGGAACCATCACAATCGAACGGGAATTATGCAAGGGTTGTTATTTATGCGTGCGTTCATGTCCGGTCAAAGCGATTGAACCGGACCGGACGTCTAATGCGTCCGGGGTATATCCGGCTCGCGCGGTTCATGCGGAAACATGCATCGCCTGCGGAAGCTGCTATGCGGTATGTCCGGACGTCTGTATAACCGTATATGAGGAGGCGGTATGAGCGGCGCACGCGACAGAGTATTGATGAAGGGCAACGACGCCATCGCGGAAGCCGCCATTCGCGCGGGATGCGGCGCGTATTTCGGGTATCCCATTACCCCGCAGAATGAGCTGATCGCATACATGGCAAAACATATGCTTGATAAGGGCAGGATATTTATACAGGCGGAGAGCGAAACTGCGGCTGTTAATATGGTGTACGGCGCGTCCGCTGCCGGAGCGCGGGCTATGACTTCATCGTCAAGCCCGGGCATAAGCCTTAAACAAGAGGGCATCTCGTATGCCGCCGGCGCGGATATTCCAATGGTGATCGTGAATGTGGTGCGGAGCGGGCCCGGGCTTGGAGCGATTGCGCCGGCTCAGTCGGATTATTTTCAGTCAACACGCGGCGGCGGACACGGGGACTACTACTGTATCGCGCTTGCGCCGAAAAGCGTACAGGAGTGCGCTGACCTGACCTATCGCGCCTTTGATTTAGCCGATGAATGGCGTATGCCGGTGATCGTGCTTGCGGACGGCATCATCGGGCAGATGATGGAAGGGATCGTCCTTCCTCCTGAACGGCGGCTGGAAGACCTGCCGAAACGGGACTGGACCGCCGGACGCCGCGCGGAACAGGGACGGAACGAGGCGCGGCACATTACCTCGCTTGATTTGATACCTGAAAACCTTGAAGCAAAGATAAAGGCTCGTTTTGAGCGGTATGAGCGGATCAAGGAAAGAGAAGTCCGGTTTGAGGCTGTTGGTACGGAGGATGCGGATATTATCCTTGTCGCCTATGGTACGTCCGCCCGCATCGCGCTCGGCGCGAAAAAACTCGCGGAACGCGCGGGCATTAAAGCCGGACTGTTCAGACCAATCACGGTGTGGCCGTTCCCGTACAAGCAACTTGCAGCCATAGCCGAATCAGGTGCGCCTATTCTGACTATAGAAATGAGCCTTGGGCAGCTTGTAGAGGATGTAAAACTCTCCCTGCTTGAGCGCGCGCCGCATACGCCGCAAAGCGCGGTACACCTTTTGGGACATTCCGGCGGCGTTGTTCCAACTGAAGAAGAAGCGTTTGAACGGATATGCGCGATAGTGAAAGGAAACAAACAATGAAACCAGTATACACACATCCCGAAAGCCTGTATCCCGTGCAGACCAAGTACTGCGCCGGATGCGGACACGGGATTATCACGCGGATCATCTGCGAACTCATTGACGAAATGGGGATACGCGGCAAAACGGTTATTACAAATCCGGTGGGGTGCGCTATTTGGGCTGACCTGTATTTTGATACGGACACGGTGCAGCCGCCCCACGGCAGGACGCCGGCAGCCGCCACGGGCATCAAGCGGGTGCTGCCGGATCATACGGTTATCTGTTATCAGGGAGACGGCGACATGGCGGCTATCGGTACCGCGGAGATGATACACGCGGCGAACCGCGGCGAGAAATTCACCACTATTTTCGTGAACAACGCCATCTACGGCATGACCGGCGGACAAATGGCGCCCACAACGCTGGTGGGGCAGAAAGCCTCCACCGCGCCGTACGGACGCGATCCGGTTGGCGCGGGCATGGGATACCCTATCCGCGTATGCGAACTCCTCGCGACTCTTGAAGGCGCCCGCTACATAGCGCGGGGCGCGGTAAACAGCGCGGCAAACGTACGCAAAACCAAGCGGTATATCAAAAAAGCGCTGGAAGCCCAAACGCGGGGCGCCGGTTTTACTATGGTGGAAATCCTCTCCCAATGTCCCACGAACTGGGGCATGAATCCGGTGCAATCGGTTGAATGGCTTGAAAAAGAGATGATCGCCGTGTTCCCGCTCGGCGAAATCAAGGACACGCTACACGCCGCGGAAAAAGGAGGAGCGCAATGACCGAAAAATCATTGTTCGCCGGCTTCGGCGGACAGGGCATCATCTCGTTGGGACAAATCTGGGTGTACTGCGCCATGAAAGAAGGCAAAAACGTTACGTTTTTCCCGTTTTACGGGGCTGAAAAACGCGGCGGCATTGCCCGCGCAAGCGTCATCATCTCGGACGAGGAGATCGCAAGCCCGCTTGTTACCACGCCGGATTCCGCGCTGGTGATGAACAACGACTCGCTTCCCTTGTGCGAGAAAGCCCTGAAACAGGGCGGCGTCATGCTCATCAATTCATCGCTGGTGAAGGAAGCGCCAACACGCGCCGGCATTACGGTGCGGGAGGTAGCGGCGACCAGTATCGCGGAACAAATAGGGAGCGCTAAAGCCGCAAACATGGTGGCGCTGGGCGCAATGGCGAAACTCACCTCGGCGTTGCGCCTCGTTGATATTGAGTCTATTTTGAACAATTTTTTCCCGCCTGAAAAACGCTCGTTTGTGCCGCTGAATGTGGAGGCGATCAAAGCCGGCTTCAACGCGGTATAAGGATGAGCGGCGCGTCCCGCGATGCGCCGCTCCGCCGTTGTGTTAAAGACGTCTAGCTTGTCAGTGTTGCTGTTCAGCGCAAGGCGTTATCCCCCTCCACGAATACAGGGAAAGGCGCGTCCATTGACGAAACGTCTCCCGAATCATAAAATACACCAATGAGCAGCTTAAAAACCATGCGCCAACATGCTACGCTGACGCATGACAACCACGAAGTGTTTACCGCGCATATTGAACGCATCGCATTAAATGGGGCGGGAATTCTCACGCATAACGGGCGGAAATTCTTTGTCGATAACACCGCGCCGCATGATGTCGTAACCGTCAGGGCGCAAGAGACACGCGAGAGCTGGGGCAAAGCGGAACTGCTGGGTATAGAGGAGCCTTCCCCCTTTCGCGTACGTTGCGTGTGTCCTCTTGACCGGTGCGGGGGTTGTTCGCTCCAGCATCTTGCCTACGAAACTCAAATTGCGGAAAAAGCCGCTATCCTGAAGGAGCAGTTCATCCGTATTGGGCATGGTATGGACGCGCCGGAAATACGGATCCGGCGATCCGAGCCGTTTGGCTACCGGAACCGCGTACAGTTCCACCGGTTCAAGGCTTCGCTCCCCGGTTTTAAGGTGAAACAGAGCGATGAAATCGTGCCGGTCGCCGCATGTCCGGTTGCCGATGAAGGCATAAACCGCGCGCTTGCGGAAAAGAGAATCACGCCGCCGGTTGAGAAAGACCGCTGGACCGTGTATGCGTACAAGGACACGTTTCTCATGGAAGGAAAAAACAGCCGCGGAGCCGTTGACATTCTGGGGACGCGGCTGTTTTTGGATGCGGGCGTTTTTTTTCAGAGCAATGCGGCTGCGCTTGAGCCGCTCATTGCGGACGTGGTTTCCGCGGCTGAGGAAGCCGGTTCCGGCGATCTTCCCGCTGCGGATATATATTGCGGGGTGGGAACCTTCGCCGCTTTCTTGCACGGTTTGAACCGGTTCAAACGGATAGATGCGGTTGAGGTAAACAAAGCCGCGTTGAGCCGCGCGCGTGATACGATCAACGCCATGCGTCCGCATGATGCGCGTCCGCGCACGCGGACGGATTTTTTCGCCGTTTCTGCGGATACCTGGGCGAAGAACAACAGAAACCGGTACGGCTTTATCATAGCGGATCCGCCGCGTGAAGGGCTTTCGCCGGGCGTACGCGCATGGCTCTGCCAGCAGGATGCGGCTGTTTTTGCATACGTGTCCTGTAATCCGGCGGCTCTTGCGCGGGACAGCGCGGCGCTGATACAAAGCGGCTATGCGCTTTCTTCGCTTACCTTCTATGATTTCTACCCGCACACGCCGCACATTGAAAGCGTAGCTCTATTCAAAATGGTGAAGCGGGAATGATCTCTGTTATGAAAATATGTTGACAAAGATTTCTGGAGATGATCCCCCAAAAATTTACTTATATGTAAAGGGATATTTACGTATTTTTTTTATAAAATTTCACTTGCAAAATTTATAAACATGATCGATAATTAAAACAATATTACTATCATGGAGGATAGCTATGAAAAAACTTTTAGTACTTTTTTTGGCACTGGTGGCAAGTAGCGCATCAGTATTCGCAAAAGGCGGCGGAGACGCTGCGGGGGGTCTCCCAACCATTGGCGTAGCAATTTACCGGTTTGACGATACTTTTATGTCGGCAACCCGTAATGCTATTCAGCAAAATGCGGCAAATGTTGCGACTTTGAGAGTGGTTGATTCTCAAAATACACAACCCACCCAAAACGATCAGGTTGATCAGTTTATCGCGCAGAAAGTGCGATCAATGGCGATCAATCCGGTTGACCGTACCGCGGCGGGAACCATCGTTGACAAAGCGAAAGCCGCAAACATTCCCATCGTCTTCTTCAACCGCGAACCCGAAAAAGCCGACATGGCTAAATGGGAAAAGGTGTACTATGTAGGCGCTAAAGCCGAAGACTCCGGTACCTATCAGGGACAGATCATTGCCGATTACTGGAAAGCGCACCCGGAAGCCGATAGAAACGGCGACGGCGTACTCCAGTACATCATGCTCAAAGGTCAGGCTGGACATCAAGATGCGGAACTCCGCACCGAATACTCGATCAAAGCGGTAACCGCCGCGGGCATTAAAGTTGAAAAACTCGCGGAAGACATTGCCAACTGGCAAGTTTCCGAGGCGACTGATAAGATGAGCGCCTATATCGCGAATTTCGGCGATAGAATTGAGGCTGTTTTCTGTAACAATGACGATATGGCTCTCGGCGCGATTCAGGCTCTTAAAAACGCGGGATATTTCGGCGCTGATGGAAAATATGTGCCGGTAGTCGGCGTTGACGCGACCGCGCCCGGTCTCCAAGCGCTTGCGGAAGGCACGCTTCTCGGTACTGTTTTGAATGATGCCGCAAATCAGGGAAAAGCCACATTTGAGCTTGCCTATGCCCTTGCTGCGGGTAAAGATGTCCGCGCAACAAGCTGGACTATTACCGACGGCAAATACGTATGGGTACCCTACCAGAAAGTAACCAAAGAAAACTATAAACAGTTCCAGAACTAATCATTCTGCCCCGCCGTTGGCGGGGCTTTTTGAAATTTCCTATAACGGAGCTGTAAATATGGAAAATAACTACGTACTGCAAATAAAAGAAATTTCAAAATCGTTTCCGGGCGTACATGCCCTTGATAAAGTCTCTATCAACATCAAGGCAGGTACGGTTCACGCGCTTATGGGTGAAAACGGCGCCGGAAAATCAACGCTGATGAAGTGTCTGTTTGGTATTTACGATCCCGATTCGGGCGAAATTCTTCTTGATAATAAACCGGTACATTTTACGGACGCAAAACAAGCGTTGGATGCGGGTATTTCCATGATTCATCAGGAACTGCTTCCCATTCCACTGCGTCCCGTTATGGAAAATCTTTGGATTGGACGCTTTCCGCTTCATTCAATAGGTCCGTTCAAGTTTGTTGATCATAAAAAAATGTACAAAGATTCGGTTGAGCTCTTTAAGGGTCTCAATATGAACATCGATCCGAAAATGTGGGTAAAAGAACTGTCCGCTTCAAAGATGCAATCCATAGAAATCGCAAAAGCCGTATCCAACAAAGCCCGCGTCATCATCATGGATGAACCTACTTCATCCCTTACGGAAAATGAAGTCAAGCAACTGTTTGAAATAATCAGACGGCTCCGTAATGAAGGCGTGGCGATTATCTATATTTCTCACAAAATAGAAGAAATTCTTGCAATTTCCGATGAAGTTTCAATTATGAGGGATGGTAAGCATGTCGGAACCCACGACGCCAAAGGTCTTACGTCTGATTTTATCATCAAACAAATGGTTGGAAGGGATTTGAGCCACCGTTTTCCGCCGAAAGACAATATGCCCGGTGAAATCATCATGGAAGTGAAAGATCTGACGTCTATTGTTCCCCGGTCTTTCAAGAACGTCACTTTCACGTTACGTAAAGGCGAAATACTCGGTATAGGCGGGCTTGTCGGAGCGCAGCGTACGGAACTTGTAGAGTCCATTTTTGGGTTACGTAACGTTGCGAGCGGACATATCTTTATTAACGGTGAGGAAGTTGTCATAAAAAGTCCGGAACAGGCAAAAGCCCACAAGATGGCGCTTCTTACAGAAGAACGCCGCGCTACGGGTATCGTGCCTTTGCTCTCGGTGAAAGATAATATGCTGCTTGCAAACATGAGACATTATATTGGACATATCGGGCTTCTTAATATGAAGGAAGGCGAGAAAGACGTTGAGAAAAATATCAAAGCGCTTAACGTAAAGACGCCGAGCAGTAAAACTCTTATTAGAAACCTTTCAGGCGGTAACCAACAAAAAGTGCTTTTTGCCCGCTGGCTGCTTACCGAACCTGACATTCTTATCCTTGATGAGCCGACGCGGGGTATTGATGTCGGCGCAAAATACGAGATTTATTCTATTATCATAAACCTTACAAAGCAGGGAAAAAGCATCCTCATGATTTCATCGGAAATGCCCGAACTTTTGGGCGTATCAGACAGGATAATGGTGATGTGTGAAGGAAAAGTTACGGGTATTTTAGACGGAAAAACCGCCAATCAGGAAGAGATCATGCGCCTTGCCGCAAAATTTATGTAGGGAGAACACAATGAGTAAGAAAGAGAAACAAACTATTACAGTAAAATCAGTACAAGATTTTGCAACCCAATATGCGATTTACTTTGTTTTTATCGCGCTTATTTTAATTATTACGATTCGGGCGCCGGCATTTTTGTCCCTCATCAACTTGCGTAATATTCTATCTATGTCCGCTACCCGCGTGATCATTGCGCTCGGTATGGGGGCTGTGCTTATTACCGGCGGGGTTGATCTTGCAGCCGGACGCATGGTAGGTCTTGCCGCGGTACTTTCCGCATCGCTTTTGCAGGCGCCGGACTATGTACGCCGTATGTATCCCGATATGCCGGTACTGCCGCTCATTGTTCCGATTATTATCGCAATGATTGGATGCGGTATCTTCGGGTTTTTGAACGGCATTTTTATCTCAAACCTGAAACTGCCGGCTTTCATCGCAAGCCTTGGTACCATGGTTGCGGTGTACGGCGCAACATCCCTGTATTTTGACCGTCCGCCTTATGGCGCACAGCCTATCGGCGGTCTTGACGAACGGTTCAAGTTACTAGGCACTGGTTACATCGGTTTTGACGGGGTTTATTCTATTCCCTATACAGTTATCATTGCCGCAGTTATGGTAGGGATATTCTATATTTTGTTCAACAAAACAACATACGGAAAAAATCTCTACGCGATCGGCGGCAATGCCGAAGCGGCCAGGGTTTCGGGCGTGAATGTGGGGAGAACGCTCATCCTCTGTTACACTATTGCGGGTATCATGTACGGATTAGGCGGCTCGCTTGAAGCGGCGCGTACCGGCGGCGCCACAAATAACTATGGCAATGGTTACGAACTTGATGCTATTGCAGCGTGTGTGGTCGGCGGAGTATCAAACCTTGGCGGCATCGGTACCGTGCCGGGGATTGTAATCGGCGTACTGATTTTCTCGGTTATCAACTATGGACTTACTTTTATCAACATGTCACCGTATTGGCAACAAATCGTGAAGGGCGCGATCATCATTGCGGCTGTTGCCCTTGATATACGAAAATACCTTGCAAAACGGTAGGGAGTGTCGTCAAGAGGCGAGGAAGGAACCGGTACGTTTAGCATAACGAGAGGCGATACCGTGCCACTGTGTGAGCCAACAAATCATGGTTTCAATACGATTGCCGCTCCTTATCCTCCTACCTTATCCGGGAAGGGCGAATGTTTCCCTCGTTACTATACGGTGTTTATCCACTTATTAACGACAAGAGGCATTGCGTCTACTTGACTATTTGTAATGTTCATCATATAATAATTCTAATTTTTTATTTGGAGGTTTTTTGTGAAAGTAGCAATTAATGGATTTGGGCGTATTGGACGCCTTGTATTTCAGGCTCTAGTCGGACAGGGGCTGCTCGGAAAAGACAAAATTGACGTTGTTGCGGTTGTCGATCTTTCAACCGATGCGAAATATTTTGCCTATCAGCTTAAATATGACTCTACTCAAGGTAAAATGGACGCAAAAATTGAGACCAAAGGCGAAGACGTCCTTGTGGTTAATGGGCATGAGATCAAATGTATTTCCGGTAAGGGGCAGACGCCTGATACGCTCCCGTGGAAAGCTCTCGGCGTGGAATATGTCATTGAATCCACCGGTATCTACACCAACGAAAAAGCGTATGGGCATATCACGGCGGGCGCGAAAAAAGTTATCATTTCCGCACCCGGTAAATCAGGCGATCCTGACAAACCGATTAAAACGTTTGTTATCGGTGTAAACGAGAACGAATACGATCCGGCAAAGCACCATGTTGTTTCCAATGCGAGCTGCACCACGAACTGCTTGGCGCCGGTTGTTTACGTCCTTTTGAAAGAAGGCATCGGCATTGAAACCGGTCTTATGACCACCATTCACTCCTACACCGCCACCCAGAAAACAGTGGACGGCGTTTCCCAGAAAGACTGGCGAGGCGGACGCGCCGCGGCGATCAACATCATTCCGTCCACCACCGGCGCGGCTAAAGCCGTAGGCGAAGTGCTTCCTTCAACCAAGGGAAAACTCACGGGTATGAGCTTCCGTGTTCCGACTCCTACCGGTTCGGTCGTAGACCTTACCTTCCGTTCAGAGAAAGAGACTTCCATTGAGGCCATTGACGCGGCTTTCAAGAAAGCCTCCGAAACCTACCTCAAAGGTATTCTCGCCTATTGTGATGAGGAAATCGTTTCTACCGACATCATTCACAATACCAACACCTCGATCTACGATCATCTTGCGACGGCTCAGAACAATCTCAAGGGTGAGAAACGCTTCTTCAAAGTGGTGTCATGGTATGATAACGAGTGGGGGTATTCAAACAAGGTTGTTGACCTGCTGAAGTTCATCGAAAGCAAGAAATAAGCGCCGTTCAAAGTACGCGGCGCATATGTGCATGAGGGGGCAGCATTACTCGAATATAACAAGTCTTTATGGCATCCCCCCTCTCTTGTTTTCTAAATAAACATCACAATGTGGTTATGTTGGAACCGCTTTTAATTAAAAATTCAAACTAATCGGGAGGCAATTATGGCTATCAAAACAGTTACATCCGTTGATCTGAAAGGTAAACGGATTATCATGCGTGTAGATTTCAACGTTCCCATGAAAGAGGGCGTTGTTCAGGACGATACCCGCATCACGGCGGCAATTCCCACCATTCGCTATATTCTGGAGCAAGGCGTAAAGACGCTTACCCTTATGTCCCACTTGGGCGATCCGTCAAAGGACGCCAAGAAAGCCCGGGAAAAGGCTGAAAAAGACGGCAAGTCATTTGACTACGATGCATACATCGCGGGTAAGCACCGGATGAAGCCGGTAGCGGAATATCTTTCAAAGAAACTCGGCAAACCCGTACTATTTGCGGATTCTTGCTTTGGTCAGAAGGCGTTTATTGACGGACAGCCTGACGGCGCCATCATCATGCTGGAAAATACCCGCTTCCACAAAGAAGAGACCGCAAAAGACGCCGCTGAACGCGATGTACTCGCTAATGAACTTGCCGGATATGGCGACATCTTTGTAAACGACGCATTCGGCACCGCGCATCGCGATCACGCTTCCACCGCGAGCATCGCCAAGTTTGTGCCGGTATCGGTCGCCGGATTCCTCATGGAAAAAGAGGCGAAGTACCTCGAACCCATCGTAACCAGTCCGCAGAAACCGCTTGTCGCCATCATCGGCGGCGCAAAGGTTTCATCCAAGATCGCGGTGCTGGAAAGCCTGTTGAAAAACGCTTCCGCCCTCGTCATCGGCGGTGGCATGGCGTATACGTTTTTTAAGGCTCAGGGACATTCGGTGGGTAAGTCATTAGTGGAAGACGATCAGATTGGGACGGCAAAGAAGATTCTTGATGCCGCAAAGTCCGCCGGTGTGGAAATCGTGCTGCCGCTCGATCAGGTAGGCGCACAAACCTTTGACGCGGCTGCGGTACCGGTCGCGGTTGACGGCGTTGATCTGATCGATACGCTCATGGGGCTTGATGTGGGACCGAAAACCATTGCCAAATACAAGGAAGTTCTTGATACGGCAAAGACTATTGTGTGGAACGGACCCGTAGGCGTATTTGAATTCGAGGCGTTTGCCAAAGGCACCGAAGAAGTCGCCAAACTAGTGGCGGCAGCCACGGCAAAGGGTACCATTACGGTAGTCGGCGGCGGCGATTCGGTTGCGGCTGTCAACAAATTCCATCTTGCGGAAAAAATGAGCCATGTATCGACCGGCGGCGGTGCCTCTCTTGAACTGCTGGAAGGCAAGAAACTGCCCGGCATTGAAGTGTGTAGGGGCTAGAGGCGGCGAAAGAGGATTGTCAGGAGGCGGGCGGTTTTTATAACAGCGCTCGCTCTCATGTACATTTAACGACAATGAAAAAGGAAAACAAAGATGAGTAGACAATACTATATTGCCGGTAACTGGAAAATGCATAAGACCCGCGCCGAGGCTGCCGGTTTGGCACAGGCGCTGGTCAGCCAGTTACAAGACGGCAAACACAAGTACCTCGTTGCGCCTTCGTTCACGGCGCTTGAAACTGTTGGCGCTGTTGTCAAAGGGAGCAACATTCTTCTTGGGGCGCAGGACGTTGCCGCCGAGGAACAGGGCGCACATACCGGCGAAGTATCTGTGCTGCAACTCAAAGATGTAGGCGTTCAGGTTGTGATACTTGGTCATAGCGAGCGCCGGCATACCTATAAAGAAGACGACGCTCTCATCAACAAGAAGGTAAAACTCGCTTTGAAACATGGGCTTGACGTGATTCTCTGCGTGGGTGAAACCCTTGAGGAACGCGAAGCTGGACAGGCTGAAGTCGTATGTGAAAGCCAGACCATCTGGGGGCTTTCCGGTGTCAGCGCGGCTGATCTTGCCAGGGTAACTATCGCGTACGAGCCGGTGTGGGCTATCGGTACCGGCAAAACGGCAACGCCCGAAGATGCGGACGCTATTCATGCGTATATCAGAAAAGTGATTGGGCGGTTGTACGGTGAAGACGCCGCAAAAAACATCTGTATCCAGTACGGCGGTTCGGTAAAGCCCGATAATGCGGCGCAGCTCATGGCAAAAGAAAACATAGACGGTGCTTTGGTCGGCGGCGCAAGCCTCAAGGCCGAAACATTCGTCCCCATAGCGAAATTCGCGTAAAAACGCGCGCAACCCACTGCTTTTGACGGACTAGAGCGGCGTGAGCCTTTTGAAGGTTCACGCCGCTATTTTTATGTTCTATCTTTTTCCAAATTTTTCCAAATCCAAATTTATCTTTCAAATACTACTCATCAGAGCGACAAACCTGCTACAATCAGCGGGATAATCCTGAAGAAACTGAAAAAATTTGTAAAAATGCCCTTATAGGCATTGACTCTAACGTTATGTCATAGTTTAAGGAAGAGAGAGCGTTTCTCAAGAAACTTGATAAACGTGTGAAAAAGAAGCGAGCATCGTCAATAGAGACATTTCCCCGCATTTTCGGCTTTTAGTGGGACTTACTATCTTCTCCTGTCGAATTCATGATAAAATAATGCAGCGCTTTTTTACCAGCATCAAACGCAATATCGTCAATGTTAATTTCATCAGGGCTGATGAAACGAATGTCGCGAGTCTCTTTCATATCAAGAGTGAGATCGGATAGGGTCAATTCCGGCGCGGAAACCGTAAAATAGAGATCGCAGGAATGGTATACAATGCCTTTATAGGGATATATGTTGGGAAAAGAAGCCATGAACCGTAGGTTTTCACCTGGATCCCAGCCGATTTCTTCAATACATTCTCGCCGAACTCCTTCAACGGCTCCATCGCCCGGGTTTATAAAGCCGCCGGGAAAACCCAATTTATCCTTTCCCGGTTCTTTTCCTCGTACTTCAAACAAAATGCCTTTTTTGGTACTAATGATACAAGCCGTTGCAGCAGCAACATTTTGATAAAACGTAAATCCACAATTATTGCAGGAAAACCGTTGCTGCGTATATAGTATTTTTGTGGAGGCGCAATGTGGACAATATGTAAACACGTGTGCATTATAGCAGAACTAGCAGTATAATGCAAGCAAATTTTAGTGATAGATACAAACGTGACGTTTCTATAGCAATGAAATGCTGTTGATAAGCAAGAAGCAAACGCCGATGCAATGCTTTATTATATGCTATACTCCTCCTTGTCGATGCTTTTATAAGCGTCAACAAGGTCGCTTAAACTGATCGTATCAATGCACTTGTTTATCTCCGTGTATAGTTCTTTCCACGTATGCCGTGAAAGACAAGTATTTTCCGTGGGACACTGTCTTGAATAGATACAGTCAACGGTCTCCATAGTGCCTTCTACGGCGCGAAGTACATCGCCTACCGTTATTTTGTCGACCGCTCTACCCGGAAAGTACCCGCCTTGAGAGCCGCGTATCCCGCGTACAATCCCTGCTTTGCGTAATGGAATGAAAAGTTGTTCCAAATAGCCGTCCGATATACCGGTATTTTTCGCTATGGATCTGGTGCTTGCGTATTCTCCCTCTGGAAGCAATGCCATATAAAGTAAGGCTTCGAGTGAATACCGTCCTTTTGTTGAAATTCTCATGGTAATAACCCCTTTTATTTATAAATATAATAAAGTATACTGCTCAAGAAATCAAGCGAAAAAACAAAAAGGCTTTCCTAAACTTTGATTTTGTGAAAGCAACGGTGATGGTATACACAATATGAATGAAACAGTAACTGAATTGTCTCTATTACAAGAAATG
Organism: Treponema sp.; assembly: GCA_031276815.1. Classification (GTDB taxonomy): domain Bacteria; phylum Spirochaetota; class Spirochaetia; order Treponematales; family Breznakiellaceae; genus JAIRKH01. The sequence goes on along the minus strand of JAISMJ010000030.1, from coordinate 3,692 downwards.
CTTGTAACGCATTTCAAATGGTTCCACAGCCACCCTGAACTTGGCCATGAAGAATGGGAAACCACTGCCCATATACGGGCAATTCTTGCGGAAGCCGGTGTGGAAATTCTTGACACAGGTCTTAAAACCGGACTGGTTGCGTGTATCGGCGCGGGCGAAACGGTTGTCGCGTTGCGGTGCGATATTGACGCCCTGCCCATTGCCGAAGAGAGCGGGCTTGAATACGCCTCAAAAAACGGCTGTATGCACGCCTGCGGGCATGATTTTCACGTGACCAGTATGCTTGGCGCTGCCATGCTCCTGAAAGAGCGGGAAAGCCGTCTTGCGGGCGCGGTTAAACTTATTTTTCAGCCTGCCGAAGAAACGGTAAACGGCGCGGTTTCGGTGCTGGCTTCCGGCGCGCTTGATGATGTGTTGGAGATATACGGACTACACACATCTGCGGATCTGCCGGTATCCGTGATAGGGGTGAGTCCGGGAGCAGTGTACGCTTCTGTCGGGTCTTTTACCATCCGCATACACGGGAAGGGCGGACACGCCGCGCATCCGCACGAGTGCCGTGACCCAATAGCCGCGCTCAGCCACCTCATCTGTGCGGCTCAAACTATCGTAAGCCGGCAGACGAGTCCTTTTGACCCCGCGGTAGTGAGTTTTACCCATATCGAAGCGGGGAATACGTGGAACATACTGCCAGAAGAAGCTTTTGCGGAAGGCACGATCCGCGCTTTCGGTACGGAGCGATTCAATGCGATAATGCGGCGGCTTGAACATATTTGCAAAGGCGTTGAAGGCGCCTTCGATATGCGGATAGATTTCCATGGTGAGCTCAATGCGCCTGCTGTAAACAACGATGGCGAATTGGTAGAATTTGTGAAACACACCGCTCATGAATTGGGTTTTAAGACCTGTGCGGGCAGCCTGACTATGGGAGGAGAGGATTTTGCATTCTATCAAGAACACATTCGCGGGGTATTCTGGAACATCGGCGTCGCCAGCCCCGAACCTCCACATAATTCGCGTTTTACCGCAAATCCGGCGGCATTAAGTACGGCGTCAGCGCTTTTAGCCGCGGTTGCGGAAAAATCGCTGAAACGGTTAGCCGGCGGTGCATAATAAAAGCGCAAAACACAGCTACATTCCGATTCTCTTTGAAAATGACGAATGCATGGCGCTTGATAAACCTGCCGGGCTTGCGGTGCAGGGCGGGGAGGGTGTTGGCGTTTCGCTTGACTCTATCTTGAAGGCGGAATTTTCGCAACGTCCGCTTCTAGTTCACCGGCTTGACAAGGACACGTCCGGCGTTATCCTTGTTGCAAAGAATCGTGAAGCCGCGGCTTTTTTCAGCGGACTTTTTGCCGCGGAAAATCGAGGCATCATTAAACGCTACCTCGCGTTCTGCAAAGGATCGCCTGCGCCTGAAACCGGCTGTATCAAGCTTGAGCTTGAGGTAAAGGGCGCGTTGAAAAAGTCTGAAACGCGGTACAAAAAAGTTGGAGAACGGCGAGTTATGAGTCCGAACAGTCATGAACTATTCTCGCTGCTAGAACTTGAGCTGGGTACGGGGCGTATGCACCAAATCCGGCGGCATCTTGCCCTTATCGGCAACCCCATAGCCGGCGATGACAAGTACGGCGATTTTAAGCTGAACAAGCGGATTCGTAAGGAATACGGTCTCAAACAGTTACTTTTGCACGCTTCGCGGTTAATTATCGCGACAACGGGCATTTCAGCTCACCACGGCGCGGCTTATGGCATTGATGTCTCAAGTCCGCTCCCCGCTTATTTTGACTTCTGATTGCCGACCGTTGTGTGGGAGGCGGCGTTCAGTATGGCGATGAAGCGTTCCTTTTCAATAAGGTCAATGAGGCGGGCTTCGGTAAAACGTTTGGCTTCATCGCTGAACGTCCCTACGGTGAGGCAGATGCCCTTACCTGCCTTGACCTCCTTGAGATGAGAATGAAAATCCCTAACGACAAGCTCCCCAATTGTCCCTTGGCTTCTGATGAATCTGAAGGCGACTACTTCCGACCACTTGGGAGTATCGACTTCCGCGTTTATATCAGCCCAGTCATTCTTCGTTATTGAGATGTTGATAATCTTTACTTTTGCCCGAGTATAATAACTCATCACGCTTTTTCTACAGAGCGCGATGAAATCAGCCTGACTTCCCATAAGAAAAATCTGAAGATTTCTATTCGAATGCAGTTCTTGGTACCGGTTTATCAGTATAGGTACATCTTTATACCCCGGCGTACCCGCCTGTATTTGTTTAAGCAACGGGAGCGCCTTTCCAAGATCATTTTGCTGTATGTATGTCGTGGCTAATTTATACCGTAGATCTAAAAGCACATCGTCTTTGATCTGTTCGTGTTTCAAACCGAGCTCGAAATTTTCTATCGCCTGTTCGTTCTCATGTATACTTATATTGATGGTACCGGAGAATAAACATGCGCTTGCGCCCAAGTCCGGATCGGAACGCAAATGCGAAAAAATTTTCAGCGCTTGCTCTGGTTGATTCGCCTCAAAGTAACATTCGCCTAACACATAGAGCGATTCTTTGTCATCCGGCGCGATGTCCATCGCTTGACGGATAAAGATCATAGCTTCTTTATATTTGTTGAGTTTGAAAAGCGTATGCCCAAAGTAGCGCAGATTCGGGGCGTCTTCAGGATTTATGACACGGGCATTCTGAAACAGTTGCATTGCTTTTTCGTAATTTCTTCTCTGAAATTCAATGATGCCGAGGTTGAAATTGACATCAAAATCGTTTTGTTTCAAAGAGCGGGCAACCGTAAGTCCTTTATAGGCATTGTCAACATGCCCCAGTTTGAGGGCGCAGATACCGTAACGGCAATATACCGTAAATTCATCAGTACTGCCGCCAATCTCGGTAATCGTTGTATAGGTTCTGTATGCTTCTTCCCAATTGCCTTGCGTATAAAAATGATTCGCTATCACTAAAAGAGCGTCCGGGTCTTTGGGGTTATGGGCGAGTCTTTTGTTAGCTTCTCTCAATTTCATAGTATCGGCGCCGGATAAAGGTTTACTCCTTTTTCGGTTGAAGATACGGTCGGAAAAGAGCATAAAGACTGTTACAAGGAGAATCACAAAAAAAGATATAATAAGAATAAAAGTCATAGTATTTCTATCGGCAGAAATTATAGATAATTGCAAAGTTTTTTCTGTGAAATAGACAAGCTCGAACACTCTCCATTGATGAGGCATTGCAAACAGCAACCAAACTCTTTTTGGCGGGACATGGAGGAGATGTACGGGCGGCGCGGCGAAGGTATACCGCCTCGCGGGTTTTCGTTCAGGTATGGAAAATGCCATTGGAACCTCCGGTTCCTGCGCGAGTATGCTGGTTTGGGCTGCTTTTCATAGCGTCTCATTGAGCGTTTCTCGATTGCTTGTCAGGGCTTGACGGAACGGTAGATTCGGTAACATATCCCTTTTGAAGGGATAGAACAAAGAAAAAAAGTTGCTAGAATACATACATATTAGACGCTACGACCGCTTGACATGTTTTCTTTTAGTATGTATACTTTTTCACATGAATATAAGCTATACTTGTTTATACATGATATCTCTACCTGACCGTGAGTCTTTGTTCGCTATTGCAGGCGCGCAAGACCCTAATTCAGGGAACCCCCCCCCCCCCCGCAGAATCCGGTTTAGTTTTAGTAATTAGT